>NZ_JBGFFG010000125.1:0-8224 GCF_056175765.1 Pseudoxanthomonas sp. LjRoot204_2
TCCTCGGGCAGTGCGTGCGTCTGTGCATCGCGCAGCATCTGCAGGCGGTTCTCCAGCCGGCGCAGGAAACGGTAGGCCTGTATCAGCGCCTCGCCTTCCTCCGGCGACACCTGGCGTGCCGCCACCAGCGCCGGCAGCGCCACGCGCAGGCGCCGTTCGCGCAGGGTCGCTTCGCGCCCCCCGCGGATGAGCTGCAAGGCCTGCACCAGGAATTCGATTTCGCGGATACCGCCCGGGCCGCGCTTGATGTCGTCGGCCAGTTCGCGGCGCGCGACCTCGGCAGCGATGGCGGCCTTCATTTCGCGCAGGCCATCGAGGGCGGTGTAGTCCAGGTACCGGCGATAGACGAACGGCCGCAATGACTCCAGCCAGCGCTCCCCCGCCTCGATGTCGCCGGCGACCGCGCGCGCCTTCAACCATGCATAGCGTTCCCAGTCGCGGCCTTCGCGCTGGAAGTACTGGTCCATCCCGGCGAACGACAACGCAAGGCGACCCGCATTGCCGAAAGGACGCAGGCGAAGGTCGACGCGATGGCAGAAGCCGTCGACGGTCGGCTCATCCAGGAGTTTCGCCAGACGCTGGCCCAGCCGCATGAAGTAGTCCTCGGCGGCGAGCGATCGCGCGCCGTCGGATTCGCCCCCTTGCGGATACGCATAGACCAGGTCGATATCGGAAGAGAAGTTCAGTTCACCGCCGCCCAGCTTGCCCAGGCCGAACACCACCAGGCGCTGCACACTACCGTCGGGTGCACGCACGACGCCATGCCGTTGCGCGAACTCGGCTTCCAGCGCGTCGAGCGCGGTCTGCAGGCAGACCTCGGCCAGGCGCGTGGTGCCGGCCAGCGTGTCGTCGACCGTGTCCAGGCCATGCACGTCGCGCCACACCAGCCGAGTCGACTCGGCGGCGCGGTAACGACGCAGCAGCTCGGGCCATTGCGCGGTGTTGTCGGTCGTCAGTGCGGGCACCGGCCACGGCGCGGCGCCATCGTCGCGCAACAGTACGGTCAGCAGATCGGGCTGGCGGCGCAGGGTTTCGAGCGCGAGGTCGCTCGTGGCGATCACGCTCGACACACGATCGACGTGGCCGGTGTCTGCGAGCAGTCCCTCCATGTCGGCGGACACGGCGCGCAGTCGCGCCAGACCGCGTTCGATCAGTGCATCGCGTTCCGTGTCCAGGGACGAGGTCGCATCGTTCATGGCGGCGATTCTGGCATGCGCCGCGACTGTTGTAGGAGCGACGTCAGTCGCGACCGGAGTTCGTCAGACCACGGCGATGTCAAACCAGCAAGAATTCGCTCCGACCGTCCCCCTGCGCACCTTGGCTGCCGCGTCGTGCGGTCGCGACTGACGTCGCTCCTACGACAGGCGGGATCAGGCCGCCTGCGAAAGATCCGGCAGCACGGCCTCGTGCCGCAGCGACAGGCCGAACTGCTCCGCCATGTGCTTAAGCAGCACCGGCTTCACCTGGTCCATACCGGAGGGACCGCCGAGATCCGCCAGCGAAACGACCTGCAGGCCCTGATAGCCGCACGGATTGATGCGGTGGAACGGTCCGAGATCCATCGCGATGTTGAACGCGAGGCCATGGAAGGTGCAGCCGCGCCGCACGCGGATGCCGAGCGCGCCGATCTTGGCGCCGGCCACGTAGACGCCGGGAGCGCCGTCCTTGCGTTCGGCATGCACGTTCCACTCTGCCAGCGTATCGATCATCGCCTGCTCGATCCTGCAGACGTAGTCGCGCACGCCGACCTTCAGGCGCTTCAGGTCGAACAGCGGATACGCAACGATCTGGCCGGGGCCGTGGTACGTCACCTGTCCGCCACGGTCGACATGGACGACCGGGATGTCGCCCGCCGCAAGCACGTGCTCGGGCTTGCCGGCCTGGCCGAGGGTGAACACCGGGTCGTGCTCCACCAGCCACAGTTCGTCGCCGGTCGCGTCGGTACGCGCATCGGTGAAGCGTTGCATGGCGCGCCAGACCGGCTCGTAGGCCTGGCGGCCGAGCTCGCGGACAGCGCAGGGCGAGGTCACAGCGTCCACTTCACTTCCGGGTGGTCGCGCAGGGCTTCATGCGCCGCGTCGTACTGCGCGCGGTCGTTGGCCTGGAAGCGGATGCGCACGGACACGTACTTGCCGTTGGTGGAATGCTTCCAGCTGATGTCTTCGTGCAGCACCTCGACGCCTTTCGATTCCAGCAGGCGGGGCAGCTCGGTCTCCAGGCCGGTGCCGGCCGAGCCCATGGCGCTGAGCTCGAAGGTGCCGGGAAACTGGAAGCCGTGTTCGGGGTTGTCGGATTTGATTTCCATGCCCGGATTATTGGGATGCGGGCAGCGAAAGCCAAGCCACGCCACCCGGGAACGACGAAGGGCCGCGTGCGCGGCCCTTCGTCTTCACCCGGCGCGGCGGTTCAGCGCGCCAGCTGCACCAGGCTGGACGAGACCCAGCCCTTGTTGCCGAGTTCGTCCTCGACTTCCCACATCACCCCGTCCTTGTTGCCGGTGGGGTACAGCATCATGCCGGGATCCAGGTCGCGCACGGCCTTGCCGGTGCCCTTCGGGTTGGCGAACAGGCGGCCGGGCTTGGTCATCTCCACCGCCTGCTGGGCATTGGATGCCGAGGCATTGCCGGACAGGCCGCCCAGCTCGCTGACCAGGTTGGTGTAGGCCTGCAGGTAGGCCAGCGTGATGACCTGGCCGATCTCGGTGTTGGCGTAACCGCTGGCACCGCCACCGCCCCAGTGGCTGCCGGTGAACAGGCTGCCGCCCGCGCCCCAGCCGATGTCGGTCTTCTTGGCGCTGCCTTCGGCCATGGCGACCTGCTCGGAAGAACGCACGTCGGTGACGGTCAGGACGACGTCGGCGGTCTTCTTCTTGAAGTCCAGTCCGCCCACCACCCGACCGACGTTGCCACCCATCAGTCCGCCCAGCAGGCCGCTGATGGCATTGCCGCCGGCATTGCTGTTCTGCGAGATCAGGTCGGGCACCAGCACGTAATCGGCGGCACGGATCTGGCCCTTGCCGATGTTGGAGCGGTTGCGCAGCTCCCCACTGGCGGCCAGATCGCGCTCGGCCATCGCCGCACCCATGCCAACCCCACGGTCCACCAGCGTGAAGCAGCGCGACTTGTTGACGAACACCTTGATCAGCTTCGACGGTGCCGGCAGCTGCTGGCCACTCCACCAGTTCACGCCGTCCTCGGGCTCGATCACCGAGATGGTGCCCAGCGGCTTGCTGCAGGTCGGGATCTCCGCGGTCTGCTGCTTGCGCTGGTCCTGCGCGCTCTGGCGCTGCGCCCAGGCGGGTGTCGTCGCAGCGGCCGCCATCAGCAGGCAGGCCGTCATCGTCATCTTCTTGCAGGTTCCCCTGTTCACGCGTGCTTCTCCTTGAGAATGATGGTGCCCGCACCCCGCGGACCTTCCATTGCGGGCGTGGCCTGCGTTCGCGTGCCGGGTCGCCCGACCGCGATGATAGGCGAAGAATGCGGTTTCGCTGGCTACACACGAAAAGAGTGACATCCAAAGGCCATCGGGCAAGGCGGGGAGGCGATACGGCGATAATGCCCGCCCTTCCCGCGAGGTCCGCCGTGCCCTATCTGCTCTCCAGCGTCGTCTGCAGCGTGCTCGTGTCGGTCCTGCTGAAGCTCATGCAGCGGCGCGGCATCGACACGGCCCAAGGCATCGCCTGGAACTACCTGGCCGCCTCCCTGCTGTGCTTCACCCTGCTGGATCCGCCGCTGTCGGCACTGGCCGCTGCGCATGCTCCGTGGCCCGCGCTCGCGCTGCTGGCGGTCCTGCTGCCGGGCATCTTCCTGGCGCTGTCGGCCTCGGTGAAGGCGGCCGGCATCGTGCGCACCGACATCGCACAGCGCATGTCGCTGGTACTGTCGCTGCTGGCCGCCTTCCTTTGGTTCGGTGAACAGGCCAATGCGCTGCGTCTCGCCGGTCTCGCAGTGGGCCTGGTCGCCATCGTGTTGCTTGCGCTGCGCCCGCGCACCGCGTCGGCCGAGGCCGAGGGCGGCTGGACCGGCTGGGCATTGCCGCTGGTGGTGCTGGTCGGCTACGCCAGCGTGGACGTGCTGTTGAAGCACATCGCCGCAGCCGGCACGCCGTTCGCAGCCTCGCTGCAGGTCGCCTTCGTCGCCGCCTTCATCGTGATGCTGGGCGTGCAGGGCGCACGGCGCCTGCGTGGCGGCCCGGCGCTCACGCTGCCCGCGCTCGGCACGGGCCTGCTGCTCGGGGCGTTGAACTTCGGCAACATCCTGTTCTACGTGAAGGCCCACCGCGCGCTGCCCGACCATCCGGCGGTGGTGTTCTCGACGATGAACATCGGCGTGGTGGTCCTGGGCACGCTGGCCGGCACGTGGCTGTTCCGCGAGCGGCTGAGCCGCACCACCCTGCTGGCGATTCCGCTCGCGATCCTCGCCATCGCGGTGATCGCGGCCGGCCTGTAGGCAGGCAAGAAAAAGGCCGGCATGCGCCGGCCTTTCCTCATCGTGCGGTGCGCCGGATCACTCCGACTCCCACCACATCCAGAATGCGTCCCACAGGCGCTTGAAGAAGCCGGCTTCCTCGATCGGCGTGATCGCCACCAGCGGCGACTGCGCGACGACCTTGCCGTCCAGCGTGACCTTCACCGTCCCGATGGCCTGGCCTGCGGTGATCGGCGCCACCAGCGTCTTCGGCACGTCCATCGTCGGCTTCAGGTCGTCGTAGCGGCCCCGCGGCACGCTGACCAGCATCGGCTGGGCCACGCCCAGCTGCACATCCTTGGTCTTGCCCTTCCAAACGCGCTGCGTGGCGATGGCCTTGCCCGGCTCGTAGAGGCGGTGGGTTTCGTAGAAGCGGAAGCCCCAGTTCAACAATGCCAGGCTGTCGTCGGCGCGCTGCTTCTCCGAGGTGGATCCCATCACCACCGCGATCAGGCGCTGGTCGCCGCGCTTGGCCGAGCTCATCAGGCAGTAGCCCGCGGCGGAATGGTGGCCGGTCTTGATGCCGTCCACGCTCGGATCGCGCCACAGCAGCAGGTTGCGGTTCGGCTGGGTGATGGTGCCGACCGTGAATTCCTTGATCTTGTTGAAGGCGTACTGCTCCGGATACTCGCGGATCAGGGCGCGGCCCAGCAACGCCAGGTCGTACGCGGTGGAGTAATGCTCCGGCGCCGACAGGCCATGCGCGTTGACGAAGTGCGAGTCCTTCATGCCGATCTGCGCGGCGTAGTTGTTCATCAGCGATGCGAAGGCTTCCTGGCTGCCGGCGGCGTGCTCGGCCAGGGCGATGGCGGCGTCGTTGCCGGACTGCACGGCCATGCCGGTTTCCATGTCCAGCAGCGGCGCGGTCTTGTTGACGGCGAAACCGCTGTAGCTGCCGTCGGTGCCGGCGCCGCCCTCGCGCCAGGCGCGCTCGCTCATCATCACCTGGTCGGTCGGCTTGATCTTGCCGTTCTTCTGCTCGGCGGCCAGCACGTACGACGTCATCACCTTGGTGATGCTGGCCGGCTCGACACGCTCGTTGTAGTTCTCGCCCGCCAGTACCTGCCCGGTGATGTAGTCCATCAGCACCCAAGCGGTCGCCGTCGGCGTGGGCGCGGGCGGGATGGCGACGGGAGCCGCGGCGGCGGCGGGCGGCGTGGCCGGCGCGGGGGTCTGGGCGATGGCCAGACCCATGGCGGTGGTCGCGAGCGCGGCGAGAACGAAACGGAACTTCATCGGCGGAAAACTCCTGGCAAGGCCCTGGGCCTGACGGTGCAAGGCGAACATTGTAGGGAGGCCGGCTACCGCGTGGGTTGGAAAGACGTAAAAAACCGGCAGCCGGACGTCGACGCTAGTCGCGAACGATCTGCGGGCGTCCGAAACCCAGACTCGCGATCCTGCCCGCCAATGCTTCGGCCGACGCGGCATCGGCGGCCCCCACGCGCAATCGCCACAGCGGGCGGTCCGCGCCGGGCACATCGCTGAGCCGCGCGTCGGCGATGCCGGCGGCGGTCAGGCGCGCGAGCGCGCGGTCGGCATTGTCGCGACTGGAGAAACTGGCGACCTGCAGCTGCACGGTGGATGGCGTCGCCGCGGCCGGCGGAGGGGCCTTCGCCGGCACGGCGGCAAGCGGCACGCTCGCGGCAGCGCTGGTGACCACAGGGGTGCCCGGCTTGCCGGACGCGACACGTACCCCGTTGGCTTTCATCCACGCCTCGAAGCCGGCGGCACTGGGCACATCGCCCGGCTTGGCTGGCACGTGGTAGCGGACCGCCTCTGCAGGCAACGTCCCGACGAGCTGGTCCATCGCCGAGGGAGGCGAATCCGCCGCGGGCGTGGCCGCGAGCGTGGCGCCTTCCGGCGTCAGCGCGCGCACTTCCACGCGACCCGTCCCGCGCTGGGTGATGCCCAGGCGCACCGCGGCGGCATAACTCAGGTCGATCACGCGGCCCTCGTGGAAAGGACCACGATCGTTCACCCGCACGACCACCGACTTGCCGTTGTCCAGGTTGGTCACGCGCGCGAAGCTGGGCAAGGGCAGCGACTTGTGCGCGGCGCTGTAGGCGTACATGTCGTACACCTCCTGGTTGGAGGTTCGACGGCCATGGAACTTGTTGCCGTAGTACGAGGCGGTGCCCTGCTCCACGTAGCCGTCGACGCGGTCGAGGACGCGGTACTGCTTGCCGAGCACCGAATACGGCGACTTGTTGCCGACCCGCGATCGCGCCTCGGCGGTGACCACGGGTTCGCGGATGCAATCCAGGTCGGGCACGTGGTCGGGCGTTGTGTCCGACACGCCGGGCTTGTACAGGCCACCGGCGGTGTAGTCGCCACGCGTGGACAGGTCTTCCTGCGCGGGCGCGTAGCGCGAGCAGTCCTTGCCCGCGATGGCCGGCGAGGGCGTCGCCGGCGCCGGCCGCACGGTGCCGCCGGTGGAGGCCGACGGTGGCTTCTTCGGCGCCGTGCTGCACGCGGCCAGGGCCACCGCCAGCAGCGGCAGGGCCAGCCACTTCATGCCGGCGGAATCTCGCGGCCGGCGATCGCCTGCGACAGCTGGTAGACCGCCATCGCGTACATCTTGGAATTGTTGTACCGGGTGATCGCGTAGTAGTTCTGGAAGCCCAGCCAGTACTGCTTGCCGTCCGCGCCATCCAGTTGCACCAACGTGGCCATCGCGTCCGGCGCGACCGGGTCGAGCGGCCGGTAGCCCTTCTCGGCCAGCTGCGCGAGCGAATAATCGGGTGTCCAGGTCTCCGGGTTGAACTCGGCGAAACCGTCCTGCAGCTGGGCGCGCGCGACGACCGCGCCGCCCGGCACCCAGCCGCCGCGTTCGCCACCCTTCTTGCGGAAGTAATTGGCGATCGAGGCGAAGATGTCCGGATACGTGGCGAACAGATCACGGCGACCGTCGCCGTTGCCGTCCACTGCGAACTCGCGGTAGCTCGATGGCATGAACTGGCCCAGCCCCATCGCGCCGGCATAGCTGCCGGTCAGCGAGGCGATGTCGAGCTTCTCTTCCCGTCCCAGCGCGAACAGCTGCGCCAGTTCGTCGCGGAAGAACTGCTCGCGACGGTATTCGTACGCCGCACGCTCCGGATTGCCGGTGCGCGGATAGCGGAACGCGAGCGTGTACAGCGCATCCAGCACCTTGTGGCGACCGGTGAAGCCGCCGTAGTTGGTCTCCACGCCGATGATCGACACGATCACCTCGGCCGGCACACCGTACTGCTGCTCGACGCGGGTCAGCTCGTCGCGGTGCTGCGCCATGAATGCGCGGCCCCCATCGATGCGGGTCTGGGTCAGGAAGCCAACCCGGTATTCGCTCCATGGCTTGACCCGTTCCGCCGGTCGCGACATCGCCGCGACCACGCTGTCGAGGAACTGCGCCTTGGCCAGCGTCGCCTCGATCTCGGCGGGTGCGATGCCGTACTTCGCGGAGGTATCGCGCACGAACTGCGCACGCGCGGTGGGGAAATCGACCGGCTTCAGCGCTTCCGGCGGCACCTCGGCCACACGCTCGACCGACGTCTCGGCGGGCGTCGCCGGAGCGGCAGCGGAAGGCGTCGTCGAAGCCGCCGGTGGCGGCGGTTGCGGTGTGGCGCAGGACGCCAGGCCCAGCACCAGAAGGCAGGAAAGTGCGTTTCGCATCATCGGGGCGAGGGTAGCATGCAGGGTGCGGGAAATCGTGAACGTTGGGAGGCGGCAGTGAGTGGAGCGGAGCGAGGAACAGCAACACCTGCTTCTACTCACGCCTCACT
>NZ_JBGFFG010000126.1:0-8205 GCF_056175765.1 Pseudoxanthomonas sp. LjRoot204_2
GGATTGGACAGCAGCGGATAGTGGCCGGTGCGCTGGGCGGCGGTGACCTTGTTGTCCGCCTTCGGCGGCGAGACCAGGTTCACCAGGGTCTGCCAGAAGCTGTAGTCGCCTTCCTCCGCTTTCAGGGGGGCGGCGACCGCCAGCGTCAGCGTGGCGGCCGCAAGGACGAGCGGCAGGCGGGCGGGTCGTACGGGTGCAACCATGATCGGATCCTCCGGCGAGAGTCMGGCGGGACGTTCAACGGGATGGACTGCCTTGGCGTGCGGCACGCGTGGGGGCGGCGACCGTACAGGGGCGGATGGTGGTGCGTCGCGACGCCGGCGGCATTAAGCCGGCGTGATGGCGCCGGGTTTGGCTGCCGATACCCCCGACATTGGCCGCGATGCCCCCCTTCCTCGGCGCCGTAGCCGCTGAGGTAAATGCAGCGATCTCGCGTCGCAGCACGTGGCGCGTCCGGCATCGGCCGTCATCGCGGCCCGGCAACGCATCGTTGCGGCCCGGTGCCTTGCCGCCGCGCGGGCGTGGATCGAACATGGCCGCGCGCCGACACGCGCGGCGATGATGAGGGGGACGGGGAGCGCGATGCAGGACGTGGTGGACAAGTACGGCGTGGCCCTGGTCTTCCTCAACGTGCTGGTGTTGTCGCTGGGCCTGCCCGTGCCCGCGATGCCCACGCTCATCCTCGTCGGCGCCGGACTGGCGCTGCAGCCGGACACGATGTGGCTGCCGCTGCTCGGCGTGCTGGCCGTCTCGGTGGCCGCCAGCCTGATCGGCGACAGCGCGTGGTTCTACGCGGGTCGCCGTTACGGCAACCGTACATTGCAGTCGCTGTGCCGGCTGTCGTTGTCGCGCGACACCTGCATGAAGCGCACCGAGCGCTTTTACGGCCGTTTCGGCATCCGCGTGCTGTCGGTGGCCAAGTTCATTCCCGGTCTGTCGATGGTATCGGTGCCGCTGGCCGGCGCCATGCAGGCGCGACTGCCGTCTTTCCTGCGCTACGACGGGCTCGGCGCCACGCTGTGGGCCGCGCTGGGGCTGGGGTTGGGCGTGGTGTTCTCGCGGCAGGTCGAAACGGTGATCGACACGCTGTCGCAACTGGGCGCCGGCGCCGGCGTGCTGGTCGGGACCGTGCTGGCGGTCTATGTCGCGTGGCGCTGGTGGCGTCGACGCAGCCTGCTGAAGTCGCTGGACGCCGCGCGCATCGAACCGTCGGACCTGAATGCGCTGATGCGGTCGGGAAATGCCCCGGCGCTGTTCGACATCCGTGCGCCAGGCTTCCGCGCGGTGGATCCCTACATCATCCCGGGGGCGATCTTCGCCGACGAGCGCCGGCTCGACGGCATCCTCGCCGGCTATCCGCGCGACGGAAAGGTCGTCATCTACTGCGCGTGCCCCGATGAAGTGTCCGCGGCGTGGATGGCCGGCAAGCTGCGCGCGGCCGGCTTCCACGACGTGCTGCCGCTGCGTGGCGGCATCGACGCATGGCGCGCAGGCGGCTTCGGCGTCGATCCGCTGGCCCGCTGAGCCGCGCCCCGGTCAGTGCTCGATGCAGACGCGGTTGCGGCCTTCGCTCTTGGCGCGGTACAGGGCGGCATCGGCCGCGGCCATCATGCGGCTCACCGTGTCGCGGTCGGGCGTCAGCGCGGCGATGCCGATGCTGACGGTGATCGTCTGCGCGTGGCCCCCGGGACGGAACACCACCGCTTCCACCGCCTCGCGCAGGCGCTCGGCGAATCCGTAGGCGGCGTCCGGTCCGCACTCGGGCAGGAGCACCGCGAATTCTTCGCCGCCGATGCGTGCGGCGGCATCGTCGTTGCGCACGTGCCGGCGCACCAGCGCCGCGATCTGCTTGAGTACGTGGTCGCCGGAGATATGGCCGTAACGGTCGTTGATCGGCTTGAACAGGTCGACGTCGATGATGCACATGGTCAGTTCGCGCTGGTGCCGCATGGCGCGGGCGATCTCCTTCTCGACGGTCTCGATGAAATGCCGGCGGTTGTACATCTCCGTCAGCGCATCGTGGGTGGCGAGCTGGTAGATCTCCTCGTGGTAGTGCGCTTCCACGCTGCTGTGGCTGATGAACTTCAGGATGCTTTCGCCCAGCGTGATGTGGTCGCCGTCGGCGAGCACCGCCTCGCCAACCGGGTCGTCGTTGACCCGCGTGGTGTTGGTGGCGCCGAGGTCGCGCACGCGGTAACTGTCGCCCTCGCGCCAGATTTCGCAGTGCAGGCGCGAGACGCTGTTGTGCGGAATGTGCAGGTCGGCTTCCTGGGAGCGGCCCACGCGCACGCGCGCGGTGTCGATGTCGGCCCGCCGGCCCAGGCCTTCGCCATGGATGACCACCACGCACGCGGACCGGTGCGACGCCGGACGCGGGCCGTCGCTCAGGATGGTCCGTTGCGTGGTCGGTGGATCGTGGGAATCCCGGGACATGCGAAGACGGCTGACAGGTGCGGGCCCGAGTGTAACGGATAGGTCGGTCAACTCACGCTTCCGCTACCATGGCCGGGCGCACCGGGGAAAGTGGCATGACATCGCAACCTTACGACGACCTCGCACCCACCGAGAGCCTGACCACGCGCCTGCAGGACGCCCCGACGGCGCCCGACGGCACGCTGGCGCCGGGCGCGCGACTGGGGAGGTACCGCATCGAGGACCTGCTGGGGCGGGGCGGCATGGGCGAGGTCTACCGGGCTGCGCAGCTGGAGCCGGTGCGCCGCGACGTCGCCCTGAAGCTGATGCGCTCCCAGCGCCTGCAGGCGCGCCACCTGGCCTGGTTCGAGGTCGAGCGGCAGGTGCTGGCGCAGATGCGCCATCCCGCCATCGCCCAGATCTACGACGCCGGCACCACGGCGGAGGGCTACCCGTTCTTCGCCATGGAGCTGATCGACGGCAGCCCCATCACGCGCCACTGCCGCGACCATCAGCTGTCGCTGGACGAGCGCGTGGCCTTGTTCATCCGTGTCTGCGAGGGCGTGCAGCATGCGCACCACAAGGGCGTGGTGCACCGCGACCTCAAGCCCGGCAACCTGCTGGTGGATACGGTGGACGGGCGGCCGGCGCCGAAGATCATCGATTTCGGCATCGCCATGGCCGCGTCGCTGGCCGGCGACGCCGCACTGGAGCGTGCAGGCACTCCCGAGTACATGAGCCCCGAACAGGCGCAGGGCGACGCCGCCCAGGTCGACACCCGCAGCGATGTCTATTCGCTCGGCGTAGTGCTGTGCGAACTGGTGACCGGCGTACGCCCGGAGGCCGTGGGCGAAACCTGGGCGGCGGACACGCCGACCGCGGTGGCGCCGTCGTCGCGACTGGCGGCGCTGCCCGCCGACCAGGCCCGGCAGATGGCACAGGAACGCGGCCTGTCGCTGGCGCGGATGCGCGCGCGGCTGCGGAGCGACCTGGACTGGATCGTGCTGAAGGCCATGCAGCACGACCGTGACGCGCGCTACGACGCGGTCGCGGCGCTGGCCGACGACCTGCAGCGCTATCTGGATGGCCGCGTGGTGGCGGCGGTACCGCCGAGCCGGCGCTATGCGTGGCGGAAGTTCCTGCGCCGCCATCGCACGGCAGCCGTGGCGGCGGGCTTCGGCCTGCTGGCGCTGCTGGGGGGACTGGCGCTGTCGCTGTATGGACTGCAACAGGCGCGGACGCAGCGCAGCGTCGCCGAGGCGCGCAGCGCGGAGCTGGAGAAGGTCGCCGCCTTCCAGCAGTCGATGCTGGAGGGCATCGACATCGAGACCATGGGTGTCGGTCTGTCCGAAGGCCTGGTGCGCCAGGTGGCGAGCGTGGATCCCGGCGCCTCCTCGGCGTTCGGTGCGACGCTGGCGAAGGCGAGCACCGGCGACCTGGCGCGCGACCTGGTGGATCGCCAGTTGCTCGCCAACGCGGAARAGGCCATCGCCCGCGATTTCGCCGACCAGCCCGACGTGGCGGCCAGCCTGCGTGAATCGGTCGCCCGCGTGTACGCCGCCATCGGACGTTACGACAAGGCGGCCGAGCATTTCGGCCGCGTCGCCGAGCATCGCGCGGCCGCGCTGGGCGAGGGTGCGCCCGAGACGCTGCGTGCGCGCAACGAACAGGTGCAGGCGCTGCTCGAAGGCGCGCACATCGACCAGGCCGAGACCGTGTTGCAGAAGGCGCTGCCGCGCGCGTTCGCGCTGCCCGTGAACGACCAGGTGCGGGTCAAGCTGGAACTGGCGCAGGCGCAGGTCATCTCCGCACGCGGCGATCGCCCGCGCGCCAAGGGCGTCGTGCAGGCCGTGCAGGAGCGCCTGCTCGCCAGCGTCGGCGAGCGCGATCCGGCCACGCTGGAGGCCACCAACAACCTCGCCGCCGTGCAGCGCAACCTGGGCGAACTGCCCGAGGCGCGCGCCAACATGGAGAACGTGGTGGCGCTGCGCACCGCGACGCTGGGTCCGGATGACGACGAAACCTTGTCCGCCATGGGCAACCTGGCCGTCCTGCGCATCATGAACCGCGAGAAGGACGCGGCGATCGCCATGCAGCGCGACCTCACCGCGCGCTACATCACCAAGCTGGGCAGCGAACATCCCACCACCCTGCAGGCGCGCAGCACGCTGGCCACGATGATGATCGACGGCGGCGACAAGCAGGCGGTGAAAGCCGCGGTTCCGGCGCTGCGCGAGGTACTCGCCGCGCGGGAACGCGTGCTCGGCCGCGACCACCCGCAGACGGTACGCACGCGCCTGAACCTGGCGACCGCGTATGCCAGGCTCGGCGATTTCGCCGCCGCACTGCCGCTGGAAGAGCAGGTCATCACCGCGCGCAGCCGGACCCAGGGTGCCGCGCATCCGGACACGCTGTCGATCCTGGTCAATCATGCCGGCACGTTGCTCAATGCCGGCCAGGCGGAAGCGGCACTGCGCCTGCTGGGCGACGTGCAGCCGCTGGCGTTGAAGACGCTCGGCGAAAAGCACCCGCAAGCGCAGGTCACCATGGTCATCCGTGCCGAAGCCTTGCGCGTGCTCGGTCGGACCGCGGACGCCGTGCCGGAGTACGAGCGTCTGTTCGCACTGCGCCGGCGCGTGCTGGGCGAGACGGACCTGGAAACCCGTATCGCGGCCTGGAACCTGATCGACACGTACAACGAGCTGGGACGCAAGGCCGAGGCCCAGGCCCTGTACCGGCAATACGTCGCCCCCCTGCTGGCGGCGGACCCGAACACGCTGGATGACGACGACGCGGATTTCGTGCAGCGCTATCGCGCCGGCGACCGGCCCGGCAAGCAGCCCGCCAGGCGGGGCTGAGTCGCCGGAACGGTCACTCGCCGGGTTTGGCGGCCGCGCTGGCGGCCTCCGAGGCCGAGCGCCGCGACAGCACCGCCTCGCGATGGGCGATGTACGCGTTGGCGCCGAAGATGATGCCGGCGCCAAGCAGCGTCCACCGGTCCAGCGACTCGTCGAACAACAGCCACCCGAACACCGCCACCACCGGCAGCTGCATGAAGCTGATCGGCGTGAGCGCCGATACTTCGCCCAACTTGAGCGCACGCGTCCACAGCATGTGGCCGCCGGTGCCGAGCACGCCGGCGGCGACGACCCAGGCCCAGGTGATGCCCTGCGGCCATTCCCACACGGCCAGCGCCGGCACCAGCGACATCGGCACCCACAGCAGGGTGGTGTAGATGACGATGCGGTCGGCCGGTTCGGTGTTCGAGAGTTGCTTGATCTGGATCGCGACCAGCGCGCTCATCACCGCGGCGAGTACCGCGATCATCGCGTCGGCGGTGAACTGCGACGTACCCGGGCGCACGATGATCAACACCCCGGCGAACCCGAGTGCCACCGCAGTCCAGCGGCGTGCGCGAACCTGTTCGTTGAGCAGGGCGGCGGCGGCCAGGGTGACGAACAGCGGCGTGGAATACGACAGCGACACCGCCTGCGCCAGCGGCAGGTGGCCGATCGCCCAGAAGCCGGCCAGCATCGAACAGATCCCGATGACGCAGCGGAACAGGTAGCGCGGGAACTGCGTGGTCTTCAGGAAGCCGGGGCCGTGCCGCAGGATCAGCGGGGCCGCCGCCAGCAGGCCGAAGAAGTTGCGGAAGAACGCGATCTCGAACGTGTGCAGGGTCGCCGACGCCAGTCGGATCGCCACCACCATCAGCGCGAAGAACACCGTGCTGCCCAGCATCAGCACGGCGGCGCGATAGTGGGCGGGCAGGGCGGGCATGCGGTCCGGTGATCTACCAGCGGGCGCCGATGATCTTCGGTTCCGGCTCGATGCACACGCCGAAGCGCGCATTCACCGCGTCTGCGATGCGTCGTGCCAACGCCAACAGCTGCGCACCGGTGGCTTCGCCGTGGTTGACCAGCACCAGCGCGTGCGCTGCGGATACGCCTGCATCGCCATCGCGGTGGCCCCTCCAGCCGCAGGCTTCGATCATCCAGGCCGCCGACAGCTTTCGGTTGTGCGTGGCATCGCCACGGAACACTGGCAAGGTCGGGTAATCGACCAGCAACGCATCCGCCTGCGCCTGCGAGACGATGGGATTCTTGAAGAAGCTGCCGGCGTTGCCGACCACGGCGGGGTCCGGCAGCTTGCGCCGGCGGATGCGGATGACCGCTTCGCCGACATCGCGGGCGGTCGGCGTGGCGATGCCCATCGCCGCCAGTTCGTCGCGGATGCCCGCGTAATCCAGCCGCAACGCAGGCGCGCGCGGCAGCAGGAACTCCACCGCAGTCACCAGATAGCGGTCGGGATCGTGCTTGAAGACGCTGTCGCGGTAAGCGAAGGCGCACGCGTCGCGGTCCAGGCGCACACGCGTGCCGTCGCGGCGATCCATGGCCTCGACGACATGGATGAACTCGCCCACTTCGGTGCCATAAGCGCCGATGTTCTGGATCGGCGACGCGCCCGCGGTGCCCGGGATCAGCGCCAGGTTCTCCAGGCCGCACAGGCCCTGGTCCAGCGTCCACATCACCAGCGGATGCCAGTCGACCCCGGCATCCGCGCGCACGAGCGCATGGCCACCATCGTCGGACAGCATGCGCACCTCGCGCGTGGCCATGGCGATCACGGCGCCCGGTGCGTCACCGGCGAACAACAGGTTGCTGCCGCCGCCGATCACCAGCGRTCCGCCTTCGRCCACCTGGGGAAGCGCGAATACCTCGTCGAGCGCGGCTGCATCGTCGACCTCGATCAGCCACGGCGCCCGCGCCGGCACGCCGAAGGTGGTGCGCTCGCGCAGCGAGGCGTTCGGGGTGACGCGGTAGCCGGTGGTCATTCCGGCGCTACCGGCCCGCCGCTCGGGGCTTCGCGGCGGCGGCGGATCGCTTCCACGCATTCACGGACCAGTTCGGGGCCGCGGTAGACGAGGCCGGTGTAGCACTGCACCAGCGAGGCACCGGCCGACATCTTGGCCACGGCATCGGCGCCGGACAGGATGCCGCCGACGCCGATCAGCGGAATGCTGTGCGGCAGCCGCGTGCGCAACCGGCGCAGCACCAGCGTCGCCTGGCCCATCAGGGGCGCGCCCGACAGTCCCCCCGTCTCGCGCGCCTGCGGATGCTCCTGCACGCTCAGGCGCGAGACGGTGGTGTTGGTGGCGATGACGCCATCGACCTGCATGTCGCCGAGCACGCGGGCGACGGCGTCGATGTCGCTGTCCGACAGGTCCGGCGCGATCTTGACCAGCATCGGCACACGCTTACCGTGTTGCGCGGCCAGCTCTTCCTGCGCCTCGCGCAACGTGCCGATCAGCTGGCGCAGCGCCTGCTCTTCCTGCAGTTCGCGCAGGCCAGCGGTATTGGGCGATGAAATGTTGACGGTAATGTAGTCCGCCAGCGGGTAGACGCGTTCCAGGCAGTACAGGTAGTCGGAGGCGGCACGCTCGTTGGACGTGTCCTTGTTCTTGCCGATGTTGATGCCGAGCAGCCCGCGGTCGCGGCGCGCGGCTTCGACATTGCGCACCAGTGCATCGACGCCTTCGTTGTTGAAGCCGAGCCGGTTGATGACCGCCTGGTGTTCCGGCAGGCGGAACATCCTCGGTTTCGGATTGCCCGACTGCGGCTTCGGCGTGACCGTGCCGATCTCGACGAAGCCGAAGCCCAGCGCGAACAGGGCATCGATGTGCGCGCCGTTCTTGTCCATGCCGGCGGCCAGGCCGACGGGATTGGGGAAGGTCAGGCCCATGACCTTGGTGGGCATCGGCGTGATCGGCCGCGCCACCAGCGGGGTGGTGCC
>NZ_JBGFFG010000127.1:0-8184 GCF_056175765.1 Pseudoxanthomonas sp. LjRoot204_2
CCAACTATCTGGCGCGTGGCTTCGAGATCAAGAGCACGCAGATCGACGGCGTCGGCATGCCCAACGACTGGGGCATCGCCACCGGTGCGATGGACGCCTCCAACTATCTGGCGCGTGGCTTCGAGATCAAGAGCACGCAGATCGACGGCGTCGGCATGCCCAACGACTGGGGCATCGCCACCGGTGCGATGGACGCCTTCGGCTACGAGAAGCTGGAAGTCATCCGTGGCGCGAACGGCCTGCTCACCGGCGTCGGCAATTCGGCCGGCACCCTCAACTACGTGCGCAAGCGTCCGACCAACGAGGCTGAAGGCCAGGTCGGCGTGAAGGTCGGTTCGTGGGGCGAGCGCCGTGTCGAGTTCGATTATTCGATGCCGTTCAACGAGAACGGTACCTGGGCCGGTCGCGTGGTGTTCGCGCGGGAGGAAGGCGACTCCTACCTGCGCGACCTGGAGAACGAGCGCACCTTCGGTTACGCGGTGATCGATGGCCAGGTGGGCGAAAACGGCACGCTGGCGTTCGGCTATTCGTGGCAGCAGGCCGATACCACCGGCAACATGTGGGGCGCGCTGCCGTTCGTGAACACCGATGGCACGCAGCCCTCGTGGGACGTGGGCGCCTCGACCACGGTGGACTGGGCCTACTGGGACACCAACACCCAGACCGCCTTCGTCGAATACACGCACCAGCTGGGCGAAGACTGGCGACTGAAGGCGACCTACAACCGGCGCAAGGGCGAGAACGACGACGAGCTGTTCTTCGCGTACTCCCTTACGGGTCTCGATCCGGTCACCGGCACGGGTCTGCTGGGCTGGGCCTACAAGGGCCAGGACGAGCTGACGTCGGATCTGGCGGACCTGAGCGTCAACGGCCGCTTCCAGCTGTTCGGTCGCGAGCACGAGGCGATGTTCGGCCTCAGTCAGGCGGAGAGCGAGCAGGCATACTGGATCAATCCGGCGCCATCGGATTCGCCGGCGTTCGGGGCGCTTCCCGGGTTCCCGTACGCGGGCGACGCCGTACCGGAACCCCTCTGGGGTGCCCGCCAACGTTCGAGCTTCTTCAACCAGCGCCTGCGCCGTGCGTTCGGCGCGACGCGCCTGTCGCTGACCGAAGACGTCAAGGCGGTGCTGGGCGTCAACTACGCCGAATACCACCRCGACGGCGCCAACGGCCCCGATCCGTTCGATGAGACGGAGAGCAACACCAGCCCGTACGCCGGCCTGACCTACGACTTCAGCGACGACCTGCTGGGCTACGTCAGCTACTCGGACATCTACCAGCCGCAGGACCAGCGAGATTTCGCGGGCTTCTATCTTGCGCCGTCCAAGGGCGTGAACTACGAAGTGGGCGTCAAGGCCGAGTGGTTCGACAAGCGCCTGCTGACCACGCTGGCGTACTTCTCTGCCGAGCAGGAAGGCCTGGCAACCTTCGCCGGTTACAGCAGCGAGACCCTGATGAACTACTACGTGCCCAAGGACGTGGAGTCGAAGGGCTGGGAGTTCGAGGCCACGGGCAGGCTCGGCGATCACACCGACCTGGTCTTCGGCTACACCCACCTGAAAATGGACGGTGAAGAGGGCACGCTGACCTACAACTGGGTGCCGCGCCGTACTGCCAACCTGATGCTCAGCACGCGCCTGCCTGCGTACGAGGCGGTGTCGTTCGGCATCGGCGGTCGCTGGCAGAGCGCCATCTCCAACGTGGAAAGCTACAGCGGCCAGACCGTGCGACAGGGCAGCTACACGGTGCTCAATGCATTCGCGGCGTGGGACTTCCTGGAGAACGCCACCGTGCGTGCCAACGTAGGCAACCTGACCGACGAGAAGTACATCAATACGCTGTACCAGATCGGCTACTACGGTGCGCCGCGGCACTGGTCGCTGAGCCTGGAATACCGCTTCTGATGACGTCCCGCCCCGACCATCCCTGGTAGCCGCCGCCACCATGTCCACGATCCCGCGTTCCATCGCTCCCCGTTCGCCACGCCTGCATCTGGCGGCGCGCATCGTGGTCGCCATCTTCGGCGGCTACGGCTTCGCCTGGGGCATCGTCGCCGCCGGCGCCAGCCTGATGTTCGCCGCCGGCATGGACTTCCACGATGCCGAGTTCCTCGCCAGCCTGTTCGGCGTGCTGGCGTTGCTGGCGGTGTTCCTGTGGACCTTCGCGGCGCGCCGGTTGTGGGTGGTGTGGACGGTGCTCGTGGGCGGTGGCGCCTTGCTGGCCGCCGTCGGTTCGTTCGTGCAATCGCGGCTGGTCTGAGGCCGGGGACGTCATCATGATGCAGAGCTTCCGCCAGGCGATGGCTTGGCTGCATACCTGGTTCGGGCTGGTCCTCGGCTTCGTGCTGGTGGCCGCGTTCTTCTTCGGCGCGCTGTCGGTGTTCGACCGCGAGATCGACCGCTGGGCGATCCCGTCCACGCGCTTCGAACCGCAGCCGATGCCGTCGTACGAAAAGATCCTGCGCCCGGCGTTCGAGCGCATGCAGCCGCTGCCGGCCGCCGTGGATGCGATGCGCCCGCGCGTGGACGGCCCGATGCCCGAGCGCTTCGACACCGTGGTCAGCTGGAGTGCGTACACCACCCACCGCGATCCGGTGCTGCAGCTGTTCGCCGGCTACGAGGTGCCGAACGCGAAGGATCCGGAGGAAGCCATCTGGGCCGACGCCACCATCGACCCGCGCGACGGCACGCCGCTGCCGAACGACCGACTGAAGGTCGGCAGCGGCTTCTTCTATCCGATGCACTACGGCCTGACCCTGGACTGGAAGAACCTGGGCATCTGGATCGTCGGCTTCTCCGCCCTGATGATGCTGGTGGCGCTGGTCACCGGCGTGGTCATGCACCGCAAGATCTTCCGCGAGTTCTTCACCTTCCGGCCCGGCAAGGGCGGTCTGCGCAGCGTGCTGGACCTGCACAATCTGACCGGCGTGGTGGCGTTGCCGTTCCACTTCTTCTTCGCCTTCACGGGCCTGCTGATCTTCGCGGCGACGTACTACTTCCCGGTCGGTCACACGCAGCTGCACGACCTGCACGACCTGCATGCGGCGGTGGAAGCGCGCGAGACCGGCCTGCCGCACCTGCGTGCGGGCGTACCCGCCGGGCTCGCCGATGTCGATGCGATGGTGGCGGACGCGCAGCGGCGCTGGCAGGCGCAGGACAAGGCCGGCGATGTCGGCTTCCTGGTGCTGCAGCATGTCGGCGATGCGAACGGCTATGTCAGCGTGTACCGCGCAGGCACCGACCGCATCGCGCTGGTCGGCGATGGCATCCACTACAAGGCGTCCACCGGCGAACTTATCCGCGAGGATCCGCCGCCGAGCGCGGCGGGCCGCGTCGCCGAATTCCTCACCGGCCTGCACCTGCAGCACTTCCGCCACTGGCTGCTGCGCTGGATGTACGTGCTGGGCGGCCTGCTTGGCGCGGTATGCATCGCCACCGGCTTCCTGTTCTTCGTCGAAAAACGCAAGCGGCAGCATGCGCGGCAGGGACAGCAGGGCGCGCGGGTGGTGGATGCGCTGGCGGTGACCACCGTCACCGGCATGGTGCTGGCGGCGCTGGGCATCCTGGTCGCCAACCGCCTGTTGCCCGAAGGGCTGCCCGCACGCGGCGACTGGGAGCGCTACGCCTTCTGGGGCACGTGGTCACTGGCGATGCTGCACGCGGCCTGGCGCAGTGCGCGGGTGGCCCGTGGCCTGCCGAACCCGGCGTGGCGCGAGCAGTGCGGCATGATCGCGCTGCTCGCGCTGGCGGCCATGCTGTTGAACTGGGCTACCACGGGCGACCATCTGGTGCGCACGATTCTCGCGGGCTACTGGCCGGTAGCGGGCGTCGACCTGRCACTGCTGTCGACCGCCGTGATCGCGGCGTTCACCGCGCGCCTGCTGAAGCAGCGTGCGTCGCTGCCTGCAGCGCATCGGGACATGGAGACGACGCATGCCTGAACCCGTGACCGCGGCCCTGCTCCTGCTGGCGGCGCTGGTGGCCAGCGCGGCCGGCATGGGATGGCTCGCCCTGTCCATGCCGGTGCATGCGCAGCAGGTCTGGAGCGCGGTGCCTGCCGGGTCGACGCGGCGCGCGCTGAAGATCGCCGGCGCGGTCGCCGTGGCCGTGGCGCTGGGGCTCTGCCTGGCGGTCGACCATGCCACCATGGCCAGTCTGGTGTGGGTGATGGGGCTCACCGTCGCCGCCGCGGGCGTGGCGATGACGCTCGCATGGCGGCCGCGCTGGCTGCGCGCGCTGGCGCCCTGGGTGCGGCGTCCCCACGCATAAGGCCGGGGCGCACCCCCAGCAACGGCGGAAGACTCCGCCCGTCCGCTCGCCGTGCTGTCCGCCGCCGCAGGAGTAGGATGGCGACAGGCGGGGGTACTGATCGAATGGATGCGCCGGTCGACAATGCACGTGCCGTGGCGTGGCCGGCGAGGATGGATCACCGGCGGCGTCGCCGCGCTTTCCATCTTCTGCTCGCGACCGGCTCCATCATGGTGCTGGTGGGACTGGGTTGGGGGGTGTTCTTCGCCTGGCGCGGGGAATGGGCGGTGGCGGCGATGGAGCTGGCGATGGCAGCACTGGGTGCCGGCGTGATCGTCATGGCGCGCCTGCATCGCCCGCGTGCGGCGTCGTGGGTGGCGTTCGTCGGCCTCACAGGCGTGCTGTGCTTCTTCTCCGCGTACCTTGACGTGCCCACCGCGCAGGCGCCCAGGACCAGCCATGTGTTCCTGCTGGTACTGGCGTTGTGCGGCCACCATGTGTTCCGCGACGAAAAGCCCTGGCTGCGTTACGGACTGGTGGTGGCGCTGCTGGTGCTGTTCGTCGTCTTCGCGGCCGCGCCCGTGACGACGCCTTCGTCGCTCGCGATTGCCGAGGACGTGCGGCGCGTCGGCATCTGGATCAATCTCGCCACCGCTGTGGCCAGCCTGCTGATCGTGGTGCGCCTGGCCGATTCGGACATCGCCGAGCACCGCGCGCTCCACCGCGCGCTGCGCGATGCACTGTCGCAGCGTCGCTTCGTGCTGCTCTACCAGCCACAGGTGGACGCGGCGGGGCGCATCGTCGGCGCCGAGGCCTTGCTGCGCTGGCACGATCCGCGGCGCGGCCTGATCCGTCCGGCCGACTTCATGCAGGCCGCCGAGGACAGCGGCTTCATCCTGCCGCTCGGGCACTGGGTGCTGCAGGAGGCATGCCAGCAGTTGGCGGTCTGGCAGGCGACACCCGCCCTGCGCCACGTGCGATTGTCCGTGAACATCAGTGCGTTGCAGTTGCGTCAGCCGGACTTCGTGCAGCACGTGGACGACGTGATGGCGCGCAGCGGCATCCAGGCGGATGCGCTGACGCTGGAACTGACCGAGAGCGTGCTGGTGCACGACATGGAAGACGCAGTGGGAAAGATGCGCGCGCTGCACGCGATGGGCGTGCGCCTGTCGCTCGACGACTTCGGCGCGGGTTACGCATCCCTGTCGTACCTGCGGGACCTGCCGTTCGCCGAAATGAAGATCGACCGCGCCTTCACCCGCGACGTCGTGCGCGACGCCCACGCGGCCACGATCACCCGCAACCTGCTGCAGCTGGGCCGCGACCTTGGCATCGACGTGATCGCCGAAGGCATCGAGCACGACGACCAGTTCGCCCTGCTGGGCGGGCAGGGCTGCGTGCTGTTCCAGGGCTACCTGTTCGGGCGGCCGATGGACGTGGCCGCCTTCACCGAGCGCATCGCATCGTCGTGAGGGGAGGGGATGCGCTCAGCGCAACGCGCTGTCCGGCACGTGGATATCCATCGCCAGCGCCAGGTGGTCCGAGTTGGCGGCAGGCATGGCGCGTGCGTTGTCGCCGCGCAGGCCTTCGCTGAGCAGGATATGGTCGATCGCGCGCAGCGGGCGCCAGCTGGGGAACGTGGGAACGCAGAACGCCGGCGGACGCAGGCGCGTGCGCTTGTACAGCAGCTCCATCTCCGGCGCGTCGGGAACGCAGTTGAAGTCGCCCATCAGCACGGCGTGCGGGTGGTCCGACAGCAGCTCGCCGATGAAGGCCAGCTGCGACCTGCGCGAATTGGCGCCCAGCGACAGGTGCGCCACCGCCACGGTCAGGCCTTCGTCGCCGTCGCCGAAACGCGCCATCAGCACGCCGCGGCCGCCGATGCGGCCGGGCAGGCTGTGGTCGGTCACTTCCACCGGCTCCAGCTTGCTGAGCAGGCCGTTCGCGCTGCCGGCCACGCGCGCGACATTGCGGTTGGGCTGGTGCGTCCAGAAGTCGAAGCCGGCGCGCTCGGCGAGGTAATGCGTCTGGTTGGTGAAGCCCGAGCGCAGGCTGCCCGGGTCGGCTTCCTGCAGGCCGACGATGTCGTGTTCGCCGGCCAGCTGGGCGATGGCATCCAGGCTGCCGCGCTTGTTGCCCGCCGGCAGCGCATGCGACCAGCTGCGGGTGACGTAGTCGCTGTAGCGGCGCGTGCTGGAGCCTGCCTGGATGTTGGCGCTCAGCACGCGAAGCCGCCGCGTGGAAGAAGAGTCGGTCATGGAAGTGGGGGCTTCCGCGCCACTCAGCGCCGCGCGCGCTCCATCGCGACCAGGTGATCGGCGATGCGCAGCACGTCGGCGTAGGTCTGGCCGCCGGTGATGCGGTACTTGCCGTTGACGATGATGGTCGGCGTGCCTTCCACGCCGCTGTTCTTGGCGAACTGCATGCCGCGGCCGACCTGGGCATTGGTCCCGAAGCTGTTCATCAGCGACACGAACTCCTTCGCGTCGACGCCGTACTGGGCGTACCACTGCGCGATCTGGGCCGGATCCGCCGGCGGCTTGCCTTCGCCCGGCAGCGTGCGCTGCAGGTGGATGGCGCTGAACACCGCATCGTGGGTCTTGTCGACCAGGCCCTTCGCCTGGGCTGCGTAGAACGCCTTGCCATAGGGAGCCCAGACCGGGCCGAACACCACCGGCACGTAGGTCACGCGCACGTCGGCCGGCTGCTTCTTCTTCCATGCCGACACTTCCGGCGCAAAGCGCGCGCAGGCCGGGCAGACGTAGCCGAATACCTCGACCACCTCGACCTGGCCGTTGAGCGGGGCGTAGGGCTGGCCGTTCGGGATCTCGACGTAATCCTTGCCTGCGACCGGCGCCGGACCCTGCGGCGGAACGATCGGGTTGGCACTGGCGGCAGTCGCGGCAGCRGTGCCGTCGGCGGGGGTGGTGGTCGCATCGGCCGGCGTCGCCGGTGCTTCGGCGGCGGGCGCCGTCACCGTCGCATCGGTCGCGGCGGCGGTTGCCTCGGGCGTCGGTGTCGTATCAGTGGAGGGCTTCGGACCACAGGCCGCCAGCACGGGCAGCAGCAGGGACAGCATCAGGGCGTGGCGGGATTTCATCGCGCGAACTCCAAGGGATCACAGGAAAGAAGGTGCCGGCCGGGCCGGGGACATCGCATTCTGCATGGCGCCCGCAGCGGTCGCCATGACGGAATCATCACTTGCGCGCGCGCTCGCGGGCCACCAGGCGGTCGGCGATCTGCAGCATGTCGCTGTAAGTGCGTCCGCCGGTCACGCGGTACCTGCCGTTGACGATGAGCGTCGGCGTGCCCTCCACGCCGGCGCCGGCCACCCAGTCGCGGGCCTTGGCCAACTGCGCGTCGACGGCCGGTCCTCGCAGGGCGGCGACGAACTTCGCGCGATCGACGCCCTGGCTGGCATAGAAGTTGGCGATCTCGTCGACGGAGGCATTCTGGATCGGCAGCGCGCCGGTCTTGTGCAGGGCGTCGAACACCGCCTGATGGGTCCGCGGCTGCACGCCCAGTTGCTGGGCGGCGAAGAAGGCGCGGGCGTAGGGAATCCAGTAGCCACCGAAGGCGGCTGGAACGGGGGTCAGCTGCACATCGCGCGGCAGGGTCTTCTTCCAAGCCACCAGCGTGGGTTCCAGATGGGCGCAATGGATGCAGGTGTAGCCGAAGACTTCGGCCACCTCGATCTTGCCCTTCACCGGCGCGAACGGCTGGCCCTCGGCGATCACCTCGTAGTCCTGGCCTTCGACCAGCGGCGCGGGGGCCGCGGGGGCGGCGAGCGCGGTGACCGGCAACAGGGCCAGCAGGGTGATCAGCACGGGCAGCAGGCGCGACGCCATCGGACTCTTCCTCTAGGGGCGGCGCCCGGTCGACGGGTCCGCGAAAAAAGAAACGCCGGCCATGGTGGGGCCGGCGCGATGAACAGGAG
>NZ_JBGFFG010000128.1:0-8168 GCF_056175765.1 Pseudoxanthomonas sp. LjRoot204_2
CAGGAACTGTGCGCTGCGCATCGACAGGTGCGGCCAGCGTTCGATGTCTTCGCTGGCGGCATTCTCGACGAAGCGCGCGCAGTCCTCTTCCAGCCAGGCAAGACGGCCGCTGGCGACCAGCTGCGCCTGCAGGGCATCGTGCACGGCGAACAGATAACGCACGTCGTCGGCGGCATAGTGCAGCTGCGATTCGCTCAGCGGACGACGCAGCCAGTCGGAGCGCGTCTCGCCCTTGGCCAGCACAACGCCGGTGACGCGTTCCACCAGCTTCTGGTACCCCAGGCCCGCGGCGATGCCCGCGATCGCCGCGGCGATCTGGGTATCGAACAGGGGCGCCGGCAATGCATCGCACGCCACCTTGAAGGCCACCAGATCCTCGCTGGCGCTGTGCATGACCTTGGTGATCGCGGGATCGAGCAGCCAGGGGCGCAGCGCGGCGGTCATGCCCGGCGCGAGCGGATCGACCAGCAGCACGTCGTCGTCGAGGGCGATCTGCACGAGGGCGAGCTGCGGCCAGTAGGTGCGCTCGCGCACGAATTCGGTATCCAGCCCGATCCGCGTGGGCCGGCGCTGCAGGTGCGCATCCAATGCGGCGGGGGTGTCGATCCAGTGGGGCACGTGTTCTCCGCGTGATGCTTCGATTGCTCAGTCAGGGGACAATAACCTAAGGTCCGGGCTGTGCAGGTAGTGTCTGCCCGCATTGTCTCACGGGGGCGCAGGCTCCCATCACGGAGGGTGTTTGCGCGCGATCCTCGCCGCCTTGTTGCTGTCGCTGCCATGGCTGGCGGGCTGCTCGCGCGATGCGCCGCAGGCGCAGGACGCAGGTGCGGCCCGCGATGCCTTGCGCATGCCCAGTGTCACGGTCACCGGCGATGACAGCGGGGTCGAGGAACTCAATTGGCGACCGCCCCCGGTGGCGCTGGCGCCCCAGGACGTCGCCGATGCGCACAAGCGCGCTGCGGATGCACTGTCCGAGGGGCGCCTGTTCGACGGTCCCGATGACGCCATTCCCCTCTACCTTGCGTTGCGCGACATCGATGCGAACGATGCGAGGGCGAAGGCGGGACTGGACCGCAGCCTGGATCGCCTGCTGGATCAGGGCGCGCAGGCCGTGCGCCATGCCGAGGACCGGACCGAGTCGCTGCGTCGCGCCCGCCAGATCGCGGCCGTGGCACGCACCGTGGCGCCGGCCGATCCGGCGGTGGGCGCGTATCTGGCGCGGGTGGACGAAGCCGACCAGCTCACGCGCCTGAACATGGCCAGCGAGCGTGCGCTGCGTGAGGGCAGCCTGGGCGAGGCGGGCGGCGGCGCACTGGCCGGCTTCCACGAAGTCCTGAAGTGGAAGCCGGGCCAGGCGCGTGCGCGGCAGGGCATCGCCGCGGTGGAAAGCGCGATGATCCGGCGGGCGGAGGTGGCGGCACAGGCCAGTGACTTCGCCTCCGCGCGCATGTGGTTGGGACATGCTGCCGCCGTCCGCGACGACGCCCCGACGGTCGCCGATGCGCGCCTGCGCGTGGAGGGCATCCGCCTGGCGCGGATCATCGCGCTGAGGGATGCCGGCATCCGCGATCTGGCGACGCCGCTGGGGCTGAAGGACGCGCGCGTGAAGTTGGCCGAGGTGCTGCGCATCGCCGAACCCGGTGACCGGGTGGCTGCGGATTTCCGCCAGCGCATCGACCTGGCGACCCACTACGGCCTGTTCCGTCCCGGCCAGGCCTTCACCGACGCGCTGCACCATGGCGGGCGTGGTCCCGAAATGGTGGTGGTGCCGCACGGCGGCTTCAGCATKGGCGCGGCCGAAGACGAGGCCGGCGCGGCCGATGCCGAGAAGCCGGCCCATTACGTGCGATTCGACCGGGGATTCGCCATGGCGCGGCACCCGGTGACGGTGGGCGAATTCCGCCGGTTCGTCGAGGCCACCCAGTACCGCCCGCGCGCGACCCGCCGCGGACACTCGGTGGTGTACGACGAGCGCAGCGGCAACTTCGTGCGCCGCAGTGGCGTCGACTGGCAGTCCGACTATGCGGGCCAGCCCGCCAGCGACGACATGCCGGTGCTGCACGTGAGCGTGTACGACGCCGAGGCTTACGCCGAATGGCTCGCGGGCCAGACCGGGCACGGCTATCGCCTGCCCAGCGAAGCCGAGTACGAATACGCGCTGCGCGCCGGCCAGCAGGGCCGCTATCCGTGGGGCAACGGCCAGCCACCGCGCGGTGTCGCCAACCTCACCGGGGGCAACGACCGCTCGCCCAGCGGACGCAACTGGAACAACGCCTTCGTCGGCTATGGCGACGGTTATTGGGGGCCCGCGCCGGTGGGGCGCTTCCGCGCCAATGCCTTCGGCCTGAAGGACTTGGACGGCAATACCAGCGAATGGGTGGGCGATTGCTGGCATGCCAGCTACCGGCGTGCGCCGGCCGACGGCGCGGCGTGGTTCAATCCCGGCTGCCGGTCGCGGGTGGTGCGCGGTGGCTCCTGGGCCAGTTCGCCGGCGCAGGCGCGTGCCGCGTGGCGTTCGTCCTCGGATTCGGATATGACTAATGCGCGGGTGGGCTTCCGCGTCGTTCGCGGCATCTAGCCGCCAGGGAGAGGGTGATGAGGCAAGATCCTAACGGGCGCTCGCAGTACGGGCAGGGTGGCGGGCGTCGCGGCGGCGGACTGGGCAACCTGCGCTGGCTGATCCTGCTTGGCTTCCTGATCTATGGCGGCTGTTATTACCTGAACAATCGCGTGGTAGATCCTTATACCGGGGAGAAGGTGCTGATCGACAATTCGATCGGGGTGGAGGAGGAGAAGGCGCTCGGCCTGCAGGCCTACGAGGAAATCCTGCAGCAGGAGCAGCCGGTCGATCCCAACTCGCAGATCGCCCAGCAGGTGCGCACCATCGCCCAGCGGTTGATCGCGAAGGTGCCCGAGGTCGAGGCCGCCATCGCGGCGGAGAAAGGAACCCAGCCCAGCGGCAACTGGAAGTCCTTCGACTGGGATGTCAACGTCATCCAGTCCGAGCAGGCCAATGCCTTCTGCCTGCCCGGCGGCAAGATGGCCGTGTATACCGGACTCATCCCCGTCGCGCAGAACGCCGATGCGGTGGCCGTGGTGATGGGTCACGAGATCGCCCACGCGCTGCTGCGCCACGGCGCCCAGCGCATGTCGCAGCAGAAGCTCACGCAGATCGGCCAGATGGCGGGCGCGATGAGCGGCATGGACCCGCAACAGCAGCAGATGGTGATGGCCGCGATGGGGTATGGCTATCTGCTGCCGTACGCGCGTGAGCATGAAACGCAGGCCGACGAAGTGGGCCTGATGCTGGCTGCCGCGGCCTGTTTCAATCCGGAGGAAGCCGTTCCCCTGTGGCAGCGCATGAGCGAAGCCAGTGGCGGGCAGGCACCGCCGGAGTTCTCGTCCACGCATCCGAATCCCGGCACGCGCATCCAGAACCTCACCGCGTTGATGCCGAAGGCGAAGGAGTACCGCCAGAAGTTCTGCCCGCAGGGAGCGGCACAGTGAAGGCGCTGGCGGGCATTGTCCTGCTCGCCGCCATCGCGCCGGCGCAGGCAGCGATCAAGGACGCGCAGCCCGATGGCTTCACGATCGAGAACGCGGAATGGGTGCCGGTGTCGCCGCAGGTGGCGTACGCAGCGCTGACCGATGACGTAGGCCGCTGGTGGCCGGCCGACCATACGTGGTGGGGTGATGCTTCGAAGCTCTCCATCAGCGACAAGGTCGGTGGCTGCTTCTGCGAACTCAACGGCGCGCAGCAGGCATGGCACATGACGGTTGTGTTCACCGATCCGGGCAAGCTGATGCGCATGACCGGAGGCCTGGGCCCGCTGCAGGGCATGGGGCTGCATGGCGCACTGGAATGGCGCTTCGTCGAAGAAAAGGGCGGCACCCGCATCACCCTGTGGTACCGCGCCGGCGGTTACACGCCGGACGACATCGGCAAGTTCGCGCCCGTCGTCGACAAGGTGCAGGGCCTGCAACTCGGCGGCCTGGCCGCCTTCCTGCGCGAGGGCGCCGACGGCGCCCCACGCTGACCATCACTCCCACGTTCGAGGAAAGGACCACCGCATGAGCATTCGTTTGTCGGAAAAGGACAGTGGCCGCACGCTGGGCAGCATCTCKGACGCGGATTTCCAGATGCTGGTGGACTACATGGAAGAGGAATCTTCCCGGGACCAGGATTACTACGTCGAGCACACCGCCATCGATGCGCTGGAAGGCCTGGGGGCCAGCGCGGAGTTCGTCGCCCTGCTGCGCACTGCGGTGGGCGAGTCCGAGGGTGTCGATGTGGTGTGGTCGGCAGAGTAGGACGAGCACAGCGCACCGGAAGCCGCCATGTCCCACATCATTCCCATGCAGCCCGTCCGCCACCTGCCGCGGGCGATCGCCTTCTACGAGGCGCTCGGCTTTCTTGTCGAGGACCGGCGCGACGACTGGGGCTGGGCGAAGCTGCGGTGGGGTGACTGCCGGGTGATGCTGGACCAGTCCATCAACGTGAATCCCGACGCGCCGCGTGGTGCGGTGCTGTACCTGTATCCGGACGACGTCGATGCCTTCCACCGGCAGGCGCGCGCCTGCGGCCTGGAGGTGCCCGACCTCGACGAGACGTTCTATGGCATGCGTGAGTTCCGGATCGACGATCCGGATGGCAATCGCCTTTGGATCGGGCAGGCGCCGACAGGCTAGGTCGGTGGACTCGTCGAGGCGGGATCCTGCTCTCACATTCCTCGGGGCAGATGGCCCTCAGCGCACCTTCGATGGCACTCGGAATGCCGACGATGACCCTGTGAGCTCCACTCGTCTCACGTGAAAGGTCGACGATGGGGCTGCGAAAGCCAAGGGCATGGCACTCGGAAGCCCATCGATCACGCGCCGGGCTCCGTGCGTCTCACACGGAAACCCATCGATCGCTTTCCGGACGCCATCGCTGGGTTTCGGAATGTCATCCGTCTCATACGAAATGCCATCGATCGCTTTCCGAATGCCATGGGATCGTGCTCGGGGCGCCATCGATGGCTTTCCTAGCCCCACGCGGGGTGCTTCGAGCCCCGCGCGCGACCTTCCGGATGCCATCGATGGCATCCGGAAGGCCTGCGTTGTTCACTGGCAGGCGGTGAGCCGCAGACGGGTGTCGCATCGTTGACCTTCTTCACGATCGCCTTGCGTTGGGAAGAGGTCGGTCGCCGCGTGGCAGCCGGCCTTCCTCCCTCTCATGGAACCTGCCCATGGCCGTCCTGCGCGATCGTCCCTATCCCGGCATGAACTTTCTCGTCGATCTCGGCGATGGCAACACCGACGGTCCGGACTCGGGCGTGGCCGAGATCGTGTTTCCCGACGCCCGCCTGCAGGTCAACGAGTACCGCACCGGCAATGACCGCGTGAAGGAGGCGGAGAAGCTGCTCACCCTGAGCCATTACGGCAACCTGGTACTCCGCCGCGGGGCAACCGGTTCGCTGTCGTGGTATCGCTGGTGGGACGAGGCGCGCAACGGAGGCGCGGCCCAGCGCGATGTCCGCAGCCACCTGCTCGATGAGCAGCACACCACGACGGTGTTGTCCTGGCGTTTTCTGCGGGCCAAGCCAGTGGCCTACCAGTACTCGCCGATGCAGGCCCAGGTAGCGGACACGCTGTACGAGACTCTGGAGCTCGGGTTCGAACGGCTGGAAATGGAATAGGCGTCAGGCGCGCGGCGCGTCACGCAGGTACTCCAGCACGAAGCCGACGACGAGGCCCAGCACCACGCAGCCCACGGCGATCGCGGCGGAGGAGGGTTGCCTGCCGGTCAGGTCGAACAGCCCAACTCCGAGGCCGACGCCGAGCCACACGGGAATCGCGAAGCGGGGCTTCGACCACAGCGCAATCAGCAACGACCCGATCACTTCCATGCGGCGCTCCCAGTGGCGACTGCCGGGAGCATAACGCCAGCCGTCAGAGCTTGCTGAAGACCGTCGCCGCGACCAGCAGGCCGAAGCCGGCGACCACCAGCCAGAAGGCATGCGGGGCCAGCACCGGCACGTAGCCGAACTTGGCCGCGATGCCGCCGCCGCCGAGCAGCAGCGCGATCAGCCAGACACCGAAGGTGGGAGGAGTGAGTTTCATGGAAAGTTCTCGAAAAGGGTCCTGGAGGTGTCGGTGTTCGAACGGCAATCCGGTCAGAAGCTCATGAACAGGCCGCCGTTGACCGGCAGGTTGGCGCCGGTGATGTAGCCGGCATCGTCCGCCGTGAGGAAGGCCACCGCGCGTGCGATGTCGTCCGGTTGACCGATGCGGCCGACCGGCACCGAGGCGACGGTGCGCTCGCGCACGTCATCGGGCATGGCGCGGGTCATCGGCGTTTCCACATAGCCGGGCGAGACGCTGTTGACGGTGACGCCCTTGCGCGCGACTTCGCGCGCGAGCGACATCGAGAAGCCGTGCAGGCCGGCCTTGGCCGCGGCGTAGTTCACCTGGCCGAAGTTGCCGGTCTGGCCACTGACCGAACTGATGTTGACGATGCGGCCGAAGCCGCGCGCCTGCATGCCGTCCACCACGTGGCGGCAGAGATTGAACACGCTGTCCAGGTTCACGCCGATCACCGCGTCCCACTGCGACTTGTCCATCTTGCGCAGCGTCGCGTCGCGGGTGATGCCGGCATTGTTGACCAGGATGTCGAGCGTGCCGTGGCGGGCTTCCACGTCATGGACGAAGGTGGCGCAGGCATCGAAATCGGCCACGTCGACGACGGCGGTCTCGATGCCCAGCGCGGCGGTATGGCGGCCGAAGTGCTCGAGCCGCTCGGGCGATGCGGGCAGGTCGGCGGCGATCACCTTGCGGCCCTCGCGCGCCAGCGCCTGGCAGATCGCCAGCCCCAGCCTCCCAAGCCACCGGTCACCACGGCAATGCGTTGCGTCATGCGGAATTCCTATCGCGACTCAAAAAAAGGCCCGCGCAACGGGGCGCGGGCCGGGTTTCGCCACGTGGGACGTCAGCGCGAGCGCGGCTTCGGCGTCTCGCGTGGCGGATCCTTCGGCTTGACCGTGGTCGGACGGCCCATGCCACCGGTCAGGTTGCGCTGGAACTCCTGCCACAGTTCCATGTTGCGCTCGGTGAGCTGGTTCATCATGGTCCACGGCGTCTGGCCGAGCAGGTTGCCCATCTGGCTGCGGAACTGCTGCTGCTGCTCCATGAACAGCTGCATGCTGCGCTCCAGGTAATTGCCCATGAAGCCCTGCAGCGAATCGCCGTAGAAACGGATGATCTGGCTGAGCAACTGGGTGGACAGGATCGGTTCGCCGTCCTGTTCCTGTTCGCTGATGATCTGCAGCAGGACCGTCCGGGTCAGGTCGTCGCCGCTCTTGGCGTCGCGGACTTCGAAGTCTTCGCCATCGACGATCAGCTGGCGCACGTCCTCGATGGTGATGTAGCTGGAGATCTCGGTGTCGTACAGGCGACGGTTGGGGTACTTCTTGATGATGCGGATCGCAGCCATTGAGTCTTCGCTCTAAACGCGTATGGCGGCCAGCATGACGCAGCGCAACAGCCCTTGCAACAGGCCACACGGCAGGCCCGCCCTGTTCAGCCAGCCGGATTGCTGCGCAGCATGGAAACGGACGACGCCCCTTTCGGGGCGTCGGGGGAATGCGTGGGCAAGGACCTGCCGGGCCTTACCACCCCATGTGGTGGCCGCCGTTGATGTCTAGGTTCGAGCCGGTGATCCAGCTGGCCTGTTCGTCCACCAGGAACGCCACCGCATATGCGATTTCCTCGGGCTTGCCGAGGCGGCCGGTGGGGATGTCCGCGGCGATCTTGGCCCGTACGTCCTCCGGTACCGCCATCACCATGTCGGTGGCCACGTACCCGGGCGACACCGTGTTGACGGTGATGCCGAGCTTGGCGTTCTCGCGCGCCAGTGAAATGGTGAAGCCGTGCATGCCGGCCTTGGCGGCGGCGTAGTTGRCCTGCCCGTACTGGCCCTTCAGGCCGTTGATCGAGCTGATCTGGATGATGCGGCCCCACTTGCGTTCGCGCATGCCGTCGATGACCGGGCGGGTGACGTTGAACACCGAATTGAGGTTGGTGTTGATGACGTCGCCCCACTGGGTCGCCGACATCTTGTGGAAGGTGCCGTCGCGGGTGATGCCTGCGTTGTTGATCAGCACGTCGACCGGGCCGAGCGTCTGTTCGAC
>NZ_JBGFFG010000129.1:0-8107 GCF_056175765.1 Pseudoxanthomonas sp. LjRoot204_2
GTTCCTGCGCGTTCGTCCGCTGGATGTCAGCGGGAGGGAATGGCTGGCAACGGTGGCCCAGGCCGCCGCTCAAACCAAGCATGTCATCGCCGACATCATCAACGTGCTGCTGGAGGAGCTGGTTCACCATCGCTTTGAGCTGCCGGGCTTCAGTACGCTGGAGAAGATTGCGGTTCAGGCCCGCGAGCAGGTGCATGAGCAGTATTACCGCAGCATCAATGAGGCCTTGACCGCGCCAGCCAAGAGCTTGATCAAGGAACTGTTGGCCGCACCGGCCAATGCCACATATACCGGCTGGAATGCGCTAAAGCGCGAGCCCAAACGGCCCACCAATAAGGAAGTGCGCTTTTATCTGCAACATATCCAACGCCTGCAACATCTGGCCCAGCAGTTGCCGGCCGTGGATATTCCGGTTCCGAAGCTGAAGCAGTTCCGCGCCATGGCGCGTGCGCTCGATGCCAGCGAACTGGCCGAACTCAAGCCGGCCAAGCGCTATGCCTTGGCGACGATCTTCATTCGGTCCCAGTACGCCAAGACATTGGACGATGCGGCCGACCTGTACATCCGGCTGATGCAGAACCTGGAGAACACGGCCCAGCAAAGACTGTTGGCCTACCAAGTAGAGCACGGCAAGCGTGCTGATACGCTTATCGCGCAGCTCAAGGAGATCCTGCAGGCTTATCAGATCGACGGAACGGACACACAGCGTGTGGATGCCATCGGACTGAGTCTGGTGGCGGACATTTCCACACTGCTGGCCGAATGCGATGAACATATGGCGTACGCAGGCCGCAACTACCTGCCATTCCTGATCCAGCCTTACAGCGTTGTCCGCCCGTTGCTGTTCAACTGCCTGGAGATCATGCAACTGCGCTCCACCAGCCAGGACGCGGGCATGGAACGCATGATCGCTGCTCTGCTGTCGCTCCGCGGTCAGCGGCGGGACATGATTGAGGCCAGCTCGATCGGTCTGGATGTTGAAAAGGATCTGGGCTGGTTGTCAGTCAACTGGCGCAGGCACGTCTTCGGCCGCAAAGCGGACTCGCTGGGGCCGGGCTGGGTGCATCGCAAGTACTTTGAGCTAGCTGTGCTGGCCCAGATCAAAGACGAACTCAAATCCGGTGATCTGTTCATTCCCCACGGGGAGCGCTACGACGATTACCGAGAGCAACTGGTGGATGAGGCCACATTCGCCCAGGAACTGGAGGCCTACGGTGAGGTATCTGGTCTGGCCACCGAGGCCAGCGAGTTCGTGCGCCATTTGCAGCAAGAGCTGAGCTCACTGGCCGACACGGTGGATGCACGTTTTCCGGAGAACGTCCACGCCGATGTGGTGGATGGGCGCCTGGTGCTCCGGAAGCTGCAACGGCCTGAGATCTCCAGCGCCATTGCCACGGTCGATGCTCTTATCACCGAGAGGCTGCCGGCGATGAGTATCGTAGACGTGCTGATCGATGCGGCTCAATGGCTCAAGCTGCACCGTCATTTCCGGCCGATTGCGGGCACCAATGCGCGCGTGGACGATCTCATGCGCCGGGTGATCACTACGCTGTTCTGCTACGGGTGCAACCTGGGCCCGACCCAGACTGCGCGCTCAATCAAGGGCTTCAGTCGGCGCCAGATTTCCTGGCTTAACCTCAAGTACGTCACTGAAGACACGTTGGACAAGGCGATCGTGCAGGTGATCAATACGTTCAACAAGTTCGATCTGCCTGGCTACTGGGGCTCGGGCAAGAGTGCGTCGGCCGATGGCACCAAGTGGAGCATGTACGAGCAGAACCTGCTCTCGGAGTACCACATCCGCTACGGTGGTTATGGCGGCATCGGCTACTACCACGTCTCTGACAAGTACGTGGCGCTGTTCAGTCACTTCATTCCGTGCGGTGTGCACGAAGCGATCTACATTCTGGACGGATTGCTGGCCAACACGTCTGATATCCAGCCTGAAATCGTGCATGGGGATACCCAGGCCCAGAGTTATCCGGTCTTTGGTTTGTCCTACCTGTTGGGCATTCAGTTGATGCCACGTATTCGCAACATCAAGGATCTGACCTTCTTCCGCGCGGAGGCGGGTCGCCCGTACAAGAACATCCAGGCGCTGTTCGGCGACAGCATCGACTGGGGCCTGATCGAAACGCATCTGCACGACATGCTGCGGGTCACGGTGTCGATCAAGTTGGGCAAGATCACCGCTTCGACGATCCTTCGCCGGCTGGGAACCTACAGCCGGAAGAACAAGTTGTACTTCGCCTTCCGGGAGCTTGGGAAGGTCATTCGCACGCTGTTCTTGCTGCGCTACATCGATGACGTGGACATGCGTCGGACTATCCAGGCGGCCACCAACAAAAGCGAAGAGTTCAATGGCTTCGTCAAATGGGTTTTCTTCGGCGGAGAAGGGATCATTGCCGAGAACGTGCTTCATGAGCAGCGAAAGGTCGTGAAGTACAACCAGCTCGTGGCCAATATGATCATCCTGCACAACGTAGACCAGATGACACGCACGTTGGCCAGCCTGCAGGAGGAGGGGATGGAGTTGAATCCCGAGGTTCTGGGCGGCTTGTCGCCGTATCGGACCAGCCACATCAATCGGTTCGGAGACTACACGCTCGACCTGGAACGTAAGGTCGCGCCTCTCCAATTCACCGAGATCGTTTTGGAGCCCCACTGGACGCAGATCGCCGAGCCGAGAGGGTAGCGGACTCTGTCTATTCAGTTTCGACGCGAAGTGCTAATAGGCCACTTCGTGGCCTCAGCGGCGTGTGAAGAAGAAAAGCACGCAACATCAAAAACTTAAAGCGGATTCGGCTGTATTTCTCACGAATCCCTGCCGACCCTCAACTTTGCCGGCGTTGCCTGGCCGGCGCGCGCTTCGTCCCCGCACCCGCCTGCGCCGGCATGGGCGTCGTGGCAACGACGGGACCGACGGGCCGTGCGGGGTCCGGCGGGTAGTCGCGCACCCACTCGGTGTGGTGCGTCGACGGGCATGGCGCGGACTGGTAATGCGACTGGCCATCCTTGCCGCGGCATTTGTGGACGGGGTCGCTGCCCCAGGTGGAACTGCCCACGGCGACGAGCACGCAGGCCAGCACGAGGCGGAAAACACACGATGAAGAACGATGCATGGCGGGCTCTCCTGGCGGTGGAGCCTGCAGGCTCGCGTGCATGGCCGCGCGAAACCATCGGGGCATGCCGCACGGTGTCGTCGGACTTCGCCGCGTTCACCCTGCCATCACTTGCCGCCATGCGAGATGGCGGTCCATCCCGCCGGAGACGTCCCGTGGCTGCCGCCTATCTGTACCTCAACGCGATCATCTACCTGGTATTCGCCGCGTGGTGCACGCTGGCACCGGCGCGGACCGCGACGGCCATCGGCTATGCGTCGCTGACGCGCTCCGGACAGACCGAATACCTGACCATCTACGGCGGCCTGCAGCTCGGGCTGGCGTTCCTGTTCGCCTGGTTCGCCTGGACGCAGCAGATGCGCACCGGGCTGATCCTGGCGATGGCGCTGTATCTTCCGATCGTGCTGTATCGCAGTGCCGCGCTGATGCGCTGGTGGCCGGTGGAGACCGCGACGCTCGCCCTGGCGGTGACCGAGTGGCTGATGCTGGCGGCGGCGGTCTGGCTGTGGTGGCAGGGCCGCCCGGCCTGACACGTCGGATCAGAAGTTGATCGGCAGGCGTGCGGTGAATGTCATGTCCGGCGTGTCGCGGGTAACCCCGACACCGAGCGCCACATTGAGCGACATCCTGTCGCTGAAACGATAGGTAGCGCCCAGCAGCAACGTGCCGAGCGTGGTGCGCACGGCGCCGGCGACGTCCTCGCCATCCTGCTTCGTCTTGCCGACGATGCTGGTGTCGTAGCCGATGCTGATGGCCGCCTTTTCGTTCAATGCCAGGCCCATCCCCAGGTTGAAGCCGAGGATGTCGCCGGCCTCGATGTCGCCGAGGAGTTCGGTCTGCCCGCCCAGTACCCGGCGCGATACGTTGCTCCGCTTGAAGTTGTGGAGGTAGCTGAGGCTGCCGAAGAAGACGACCGGGTCGGAGGGATACAGCCACGTGATGCCCGGCTGCAGCGCATTGAACCCGCTGCCGGTGGGCAGGTCCAGCGGCAGACCGGTGCCGGTGGTGTTGGCCACGCAGCGCGTGACGCAATCGGTGGTGACGTCGAACAGGTCCCGCCCGGTTCGGCTCTTGTAGCGCAGCCACGCGATGTAGAACGGCTTGTCGGCTCCCCCGCGGTTGAGCTGGTAACGGCCGGTGACTTCCACGTCGCCCATGCCGCTGCCGCGCGCGTTGAAGACGCGGTCCTGGGCGGAGCCGGTGAAGATCTCGCGGCTGACGGTGTCGCTGTGGATGTAGACGTAGGGCAGCTTGGCTTCGACTTCCATGCGTCGGCTGACACCGTAGCGACCGGTCAGCGTGGCGACGGCGGTGGTCGTCTTCACCTGGCGCACGTCGATCAGGCCGATGAGGATCGCCGGGATGATCGTGTAGCCGACCAGGGCGACCCGGTCGTTCGCCGAGTACCCGTACTGGATGGCCGGCTCCACCACCAGCTTTCCCTTGGGCGTCAGCACGCCGGGCTGGTCGAAGATCTGCGCGACCTCGGGTGGCCGCGAGTCGCTTTCCGGTGCCTGCCCCACGCGCTCCGGTGCCGGGCTGTCGCCCGCCCGGGGCGACGAGGACTGCGCTTGCGCGCCGGCGTGCGGCGTCGCGGGCGATGGTCCCACGATGTAGGTCAGCGTCGGGGCCGGTGCGTCGCGGAACGTCGGCGCCTGGTTGAGCGAGGGGACGATGACGGGCGCGGGAGCCCCGCGTGCTCGGGCATTGGCGAGGATTTCTTCATTCAGCGCGTTCTGCAGGCTGAAGATCTGCTGTTCCTGCGCGTGCATCAGTTCGCGCATCTGCTGCAGGCGCTGGTTCTGCTCGTTGAGCTGCCGCTGCAGCGCATCCAGTCGCGCATCGGCCGTGATCTCGTACGGCTGTGCGGGAATCGGCGGCGGCGTGGCAGGCAACGGAACATCCTGCGCCCTCGCCTGCCCGGCCTGCACACCCAGCCCCACGGCCAAGGCCAGCGGTGCGACTTCGATCAGAGACGTCCCTTTCATGATGTTCCCCTTGTCTTGCTGGGTGGTCGGGATTGCGTGGTCGCTCACGGACCGCCGGGTGCGCGGATCAGCGCGTCGTTCAGCGCATCGCCGGCATTGAGGCTCTGGTAGGCGCCGAGGGTGTCCACGCCGACATCGATGCGGGTGACGGTCCGGATGTCCTGGTCGTCGAGTGTGTTCTGGATGACCAGGCCGCCGGCGGCACTCACGGGATCGAAGCGGTTGCCATCGCCGACCTGCACGACGAGACCGCGGTTGAAGTCGGCCAGCGCCTGCGCCTGTTCGGGCGTAAGGCGCGCCACGTCGGGTACGTGCACGGCGATGCGTGCGGTGAGCTCGCCGTTGAGGTACACGACGCGCTCGATGCCGAACGACAGCATCATGCCGGACGGCATCTGGAAACCGCCGCGCATCCGGTCGAGGCGACCGGGATCGACCGGTTGCCATTCGACGCCAAGGTCGCCGCCCTGCCCGCGCGCGCCCAGGGGCGCCAGCAGCAGTGCCAGCATCATCGCGATGCGGTATGCGCATACACGATTGGCGTCCATGTCAGATGTCTCCCGGACCGCGCCGCGGCACGGTAACGTTGCGCAGGCCATCGCGCTGGATTCCCATGTCGAGCGGCGCCGGAGGTGCGGTCTTCCAGTCGCTGGCCTGGTTGAAGCGGGCGCGCTCGCGCTGGTTGTGCACGACGAACATCACCCGGTTGTCCCACAGGGCTTCGAAGCGCGAACGCGGCATCGCGCGCGTTCCGCGCGCCGGATCGCCGAGCAGGACGCGCCCGTTGCGCAAGCCCTTCACCACCACGAAATGCCGATAACCGCGGTCATTGAGCAAGACGATCGCCGGCACGTTCTCCTGCTGCAGCTTGTCCAGCGGCAGCTCGAAGCCGTCCGCCTCGTATCCTTTCGAACGCAGGTAGCGCCGCATGTCCAGCAACGAAAACCCTTCCTTCCGGATGCGCGCCTGGTCGCCGTTGTTGTACATCTGCACGAATACATCCACCTCGCTGACCGGATGACCGTACTGGTGCGTCAGCAGCGTCGCGGTCGCCGCAGAGCCGCAGCTGAAGTCGTACTGCTGCGGCAATGTGGTCTTGAAGCGGGCTTCCTTCAGGCTGGTCAGGCGGACGGTATAGGCGCCGCCTGGCACGCGCAGGTCGCTGGTGGCAGCGGAAGCGCCGCCGAGGGTCGCAAACGCGCACGCCAGCGCGACGTGCGCCAGCCAGTGCGCGCGCCGCGAGCCGCGTTTCATTACGGACCGCCCGTGAAATCGACGGTCACGATCATCGCGTTCTGGATGAGCACGTTGCTGCCGGTGTTCTGGATGACCGTGTTGATGCCGCTGGCGTTGCCGAAGGCGCCGTCGGCAATGCTGTTCGAGCCACTGGTGACGTGGTGCGCCGTGTTGCCGTCGACGGAGCCTTCCACGTCGATCAGGTTGTCCACCTGCGTCGCATCGCCGCCCCGCAGACCGGACAGGCGATCGATCGCGACGGCACGCCCGAGTCCGCTGACCGCCACCTGCGGCACCTCCACAGGCACGACGTCGATGACGGGCGCAACGGGTGGAACGGTCGCGACGGCGTTGTCATCCGCCCACGCGCCGCCGACAGCGAACACCCATCCGCAGGCCGCGATGCGCAGCCCTGTCTGGTAGTGCGTATGCATGGTCAGTCTCCCTTGCCATGCGTCCACCGCGCGGCGATGGGGCGCCCCGCGTGAAGCGGCGGGGCGCCTTGCGTCCGCGCGGCGTGTCCCGGCATCGCCAGGACACCGACGGAACGCTTATGGGCCTACGGTGAGGTTGGCTTGGACGGTGATGCCCTGCTGGATCAGCGAGGCCATGCCGCTGTTCTGTGCCGCCACCATGATGCCGGCCGCCGACTGCCCGACGCTGGTCATGTTGTTCGACATGTCGAACGCACCCGCGTCGACCGCGACGGAGCCGCCTGCGCCGCCTGCACCGCCGGTCGCGCCGTTGCCGACGCCGCCGTTGCCGTCACCGCCGTTGCCGTCACCGCCGTTGCCGACGCCGCCCGCACCACCGGTCGCACCGACCGCGCCACTGGCACCGTTGCCGGCGGTGGCATCGCCGTTGCTGGCCGTGGAGGACGCGCTGCCGTTGCTCGCATCGCCGTTGCTGGCATCCCCGCCATCGCCACCGTCGCCGGCGGTCGCGGTCAGCGTGCCGCCCGTGCCACCCATGCCCGAACCGGCCCCGCCGCTGGCGGTGGCGTCGCCACCCGTGCCGGAGCCGGCACCTCCGGTGCCCATGCCGTCGCCACCGGTCCCGGTCGCGTCACCGGATGTACCGGCACCGGCCGTCGCAGTGCTGGCGCCGCCGGTCGAGGTCGCATTCCCCGAGGTGCCGGCGCCGCCCGTTGCTGTTCCGTCGCCGCTGGTGCCGTCGCCGCCACCACGCTCGCGGACATTCCCGCTGCCCGCTCCTGCGTCGCCACCGGAGGCGTCCGCGATCGAACCCGTGTCGCCGCTGGCGCTGCCTGCATCGCCGCCCGATGCGCCCGTTGCACCGTCGCCATCGCCGCCCCAGCCACCCGCATCGCCGCCCCGACCGCGTCCGTTTCCGGCGGTCGCATCGCTGTCGCCGCCCCAGCCGCGTCCATCGCCGCCGTTCGCGCCACGGATGTCGTTGGCGTTACCGCCACGGCCGCCATCGCCGGCCGTCGCGTCGCCGATGGACGCGCTGCCATTGGACGAATCGCCGGCCGTCGCATCGCCAATGCTGGCGCTGCCGCCGCTTCCTCCGTCGCCGCCACTGCCGCCATTGCCACCGTCGCCGCCGCTGCCGGAACCGCCGCCAGCTTCGCCGCCGTAGCCGTTTCCACCATAGCCGGCGCCGCCACGTCCGCCGCTGCCGCCATTGGCATTGCCCCAGTTCTTGGCGACGTTGCCGATGTCGTGCACGGTCACGCCGGACACGCTGCCTTCAAGGCGCGTTTCGGCCACAGCCTTGCTGTGGTTGAAGGAATTGGAG
>NZ_JBGFFG010000130.1:0-8073 GCF_056175765.1 Pseudoxanthomonas sp. LjRoot204_2
TCTTCACGCAGTTACTTCTTCACGCAGTTACTTCCGTTGGCCTGATTGAGAGTACGTGGGTGAAATCGTCATTACTTGGGGCAGTGGCGGCTTCAAGCCGTTTTCCGCGGGTCTTGAACCGATCCTGGCGCTGGATGCCGCGCTCGCGATCGCTTTGCTGCGCTGCATGGTGACAAGAGCGAACACGCATGATTAGTCTGCGCTCCAACGCAATGGTAGCGCTACCACTAGATCACGGCCAGTTGTGGTCACGTAAGGCTCCACCATCGCGCGATCGTCGTCGTCTTACCTCGCTTGAAGCCGGATCGCGGAACAGGACCTTCGGGGGTCCGCCGTCGTGCTCCGGGCTGGAAGACGGGCACTGCGCCCGTGGCCGCCCCCGGGAGGGGCGTTACCTCACATACGAACGTAGCGAAAGGGGAGATCCATGAACGTGTGCAGTTTCCGTAACACTCCAGACCTGAGGGCACGTCAATGAGCCGCAAGTTGGCGAGATTCAAATCGAGGGCCATGTTCACCTTCGTCGGCGGCGTGCTGGTCATCAATCCTGCCTTCGGTCAGGACGCGCAGACGCCCGCACCGGCACCGGCCGCGCAGGAACAGACGCAATCTCAGGCGACGGATCTGGACACGGTCGTGGTGACGGGCATCCGCGGCAGCCTCAGCCAGGCGATGGACATCAAGCGCGATGCAGCGGGCGTCGTCGATGCGATCAGTGCCGAAGACATCGGCAAGTTCCCGGATACCAACCTCGCCGAGTCGTTGCAGCGCATCACCGGCATCTCGATCGAACGGCGCGATGGCGAAGGCGCGCAGGTCACCGCGCGCGGCTTCGGTCCGCAGTTCAACATGGTGACGCTCAACGGTCGCCAGATGCCGGGCGCGGATGCGTTCGGTGCGTCCGGACAGGTYGCGATCGGCGGTGTGGACGGCGGTACCCGTGCCTTCAACTTCGCGCAGCTCGCTGCCGAGGCGATCAACGGCATCGAGGTCTACAAGACGGGGCAGGCGCAGGTGCCGAGTGGCGGTATCGGCGCCACCATCAACATCCTGACGGCGCGTCCGTTCAACTATGACGGCGTGGTGGCCAATGCGGGCGCGAAGATCGTGTCCGACCAGAGCCAGCCCTTCGAGAGCGACATCACCCCGGAGTTGTCGGGCATCTTCAGCTACACCAATCCCGACAAGACGTTCGGCGTGAGCCTCAGCGCCAGCCAGCAGAAGCGCAAGGGCGGCTCGGTGCAGGCGACCGAGAACTACTGGAACGTGCAGCCCTGGACCGGCACCATGCCGGGCAATCCGAACGTGGTCAATGCGCCCGCGGTCGGCGATCTGTATGCACGCCCGAACGACCTCCGTTACGCGTTCTCCGAGTTCGAACGCGAGCGTGTCAATGGCCAGGCCGTGGTGCAGTTCGCGCCGACCGACAGCCTGACCCTCACGCTGGACTACACCTATTCGACCAACGAGATCACCGAGAACCGCGGTGAGCAGGCGATGTGGCTGCAGAACAGCAACTACACCGACATCGAGTTCGACACCAGCGGGGCCGTCGCTGTGCCGGTGTACATCCGCGAGATCGCGGGCACCAAGGATTTCGGCCTGGAACAGCAGCGCAGCATGCAGAAGTACAAGCTGGGTTCGCTGGGCTTCAATGCGGCGTGGGACGTCAACGACAGCTTCCGCCTCACCTTCGACGCGCACAACTCGAAGAACGAGAGCCGGCCGAACGATCCGCTCACCGGTGGCGGTTCGATCTTCATGAGCATCGCGGGTACCAACAACTGCACCACCGGTCCGCATTGCGGCGGCACCTGGGTACAGGAGCTGGAGTTCAACAATGGCCTGCCGGTCGGCACGCAGACCTGGTATCCGACCAATGGCGATGCCGTCGCCGGCACGAACGGCGTGGTCAATCCCGGTTTCGTGGAAGGCGAAATCGGTTCCCAGGTGCTGCGCGTCAATGCGCAGACGCAGGTCAGCGAGATCAAGCAGGCCCGCATCGACGGCGAATGGAGTTTCGACCAGGGCCGCTTCCAGTTCGGCGTGGACACCAACAAGTCCACGACCCATCGCATCCAGGCGGCGGAAGCATATTCCACGCTGGGCGACTGGGGCGTCGCCAACGTCGATTCGGACACCGCAGCCGGCCTGGTGGATCTGCTGCGCCCGACCAACATCGTCGGGCTCTTCGACGACTACAGCGCGGTCAGCTGGCCGGCATGGCGCGGCAATGCGGCCGAGCTCGCCCAGTGGGCCGCGGGCCAGTATGGCGTGGGACTCGGGGTGAGTCCGCAGCGTGCAGCCGACAACCGGGTAGAGGAAAAGACCAACTCGGCGTACTTCCAGGTGGAACTGGATGGCGAGCTGGGTGGCATGCGCACCAACACCCGGCTGGGCGTCAGGTACGAGACGACGGATGTCGTGTCGACCTCCGTCATCGCGATCCCCGAAGCCATCGAGTGGCAGGCCAACAACGACTTCCGCATCGTGCTGTCGGACGAACAGCAACCCTTCAGCGAGAAGGCGAGCTACAGCTACATCCTGCCCAACCTCGACTTCAGCATCGATTTCACCGACGAGCTGAAGGGTCGCGCATCGTTCGGCAAGACCATCGCCCGTGCCCCCTACGGCAATCTCTACGCGGGTCCCGGTGCACAGCAACCTTTCGGTTCGGTCCTTCTCGACCCGTCCGTCCGCGCAAGCGGCAACGCACAGAACCCGAGCCTGAAGCCGCTGGAGTCGGACAACCTCGACCTGGCGCTGGAGTGGTACTTCGCCGACGCGAGCTATGTGTCGTTGACCTATTGGAACAAGTCGGTCGACAACTTCATCGGCAACACGGTCGGACAGGAATCCCTCTACGGTCTGCGGGATCCCACGTCCGGTCCGGATGCACAGACGGCATTGGCGTTCCTGACCAGCGCGGCGTGCGTCGCCCAGGTCGGTGCGGCCAACGCGGCAGCATGTTCGGCCAACGACACGTCGCTGTTCACGGCCCTGGCGCTATTGCGCAACGATCCAGCCGGCCTGGCAGCGTTCAACGGCACCGGCGCGCAGACGCTGGCGACCGAAGCGGCTTACAACATCTACGGCGAAGCCGACGATCCGCTGTACCAGTTCAACGTCAACCGCCCTATCAACCAGAACCAGTCCAAGCTGCACGGCTGGGAGCTGGGTGGCCAGTACTTCTTCGGGGATACCGGGTTCGGCGTTCTGGCCAACTACACCGTCGTGCGCGGCGACGTGGGTTATGACGACGGCGGCGATCCGGCCATCGACCAGTTCGCGCTCACGGGCCTGAGCGATACGGCCAACGCCATGCTCATGTACGAGAAGTTCGGCTGGTCGGTGCGCCTGGCGTGGAACTGGCGCGACGAGTACCTGATCCTCGCCAACCAGCGTGCCAGCCGCAATCCGTACTACGTCGAGGAGTACGAGCAGTGGGACCTGAGCGTGAACTACACGCTCGACGACCACTGGTCGTTCGGTCTGGAGGCGATCAACCTGACGGGTGAGGATGTCCGCTGGCGCGCGCGGACCGACCAGATGATCGTGAAGCTGGCCGACCAGAGCCCGCGCTACATGGTCGGCGTGCGTTACAAGTTCTGACTTAGGCGGCAGACGCCCTCTCCGGATGTCGCCGAGGGACCGCTGCGCGAGCAGCGGTCCTTTTTTCCGGGTGTCGTCCCAGGTTGTCGCCACGCGTTCCCTGCACCGGCGTACCATGCCGAGTCGAGCTTTCCGCTTTCCCTGGACAAGAAGATGGCCCGCTACGAGCTCCTCAACAACATCGCGCACCGCGACCTGCGGGTGGCGACAGGCTTCGGCACCGAGTTCGGCGACGACGTGGCCATGGTGCCGGCGTTCCCGAGCGAGTTTGCAGAACTGCAGCGCGAGTATCCGATCTTCCTGCGAAAGGATGCCGCCAGCGGCGAATGGCAATCCGTCGTGCTGCTGGGCTTCGAGCAGCGCGAGAATCTCTTCCTGCGCGATGGCCGCTGGAATGCCGCGTATCTGCCTGGCGCARTGGCGAAAGGACCCTTCCTCATCGGATTCCAGGAGCAGCGCATCGACGGCGAGCTCACGCAGGAGGCGGTGATGCACGTGGACCTCGAACATCCGCGGGTCAACGCCGCGCACGGCGAGCCGGTGTTCCTGCCGCAGGGCGGCAACACCCCGTATCTCGACCACGTCGCAAGCGTCCTGCGCGGCATCCGCGATGGCAGCACCTATGCCGCGGCCATGTTCGCCGCGCTCGATGCGAAAGGCCTGATCCAGCCCTTCAGCCTGGACGTACAGGTGGACGAGCGGCACCGGATCGCGGTCAACGGCCTGCACGGGATCGACCGCGATCGCCTGGCCGCGCTGGATGGCGCCGACCTGCTCGCCCTCAACCGCGCCGGCTACCTGGAAGGCACGTACCTCATGCTTGCGTCGCTGCACAACATGCGCCGACTTCTGGCCGAGAAGCAACGCCGCCTGCGCGCGCAGGACGCGGCGACCTCCATCAGCACGAACTGACGCGCGTGATGCAAGGCGCCGCTATACGCACCCTGGAGAATCCGGATCCCGGCGCGTTGCCCCTGGCATCGCTGCTGGAAGAAGGCGAGCCGGTCGTGCTGAAGGGCGTCGCGCAGGCGTGGGGTCTCGTGCACGCCGGCCGGTCATCGCTGCATGAGGCCATGGCATACCTGCGCCGCTTCGACGCGGGGGCACCGATCCAGTACTCGTTCGGGGCTCCGGAGATCGGGGGGCGGCCGTTCTACAACGACGACTTCACCCGCTTGAACTTCGAGGTGCGGAAGGGTGCGCTGGCAGACGTGCTGGACGGTATTGCGGATCATCTGCACGACGCCACGCCGCCCACCTATTACGTGGCCTCGCTGCTTGTGGACCGTGCGCTGCCGGGTTTCACCCAGGCGAACGACCTCTCGCTGTCGGCCTACGGCATCGAGGCCCCTGCCAGTATCTGGATAGGCAACCGCGTGGTGGCGTCGTGCCATTTCGACGCGCCCGACAACGTCGCGTGCTGTCTGGTCGGCAGGCGCGCGTTCACGCTGTTCCCGCCCGAACAGATCGAGAACCTCTATCCCGGCCCCTTCGATCCCACGCCCGGCGGGCAGGTCGTCAGCGTGGTCGATTTCGATGCGCCGGATTTCGAACGGCACCCGCGTTTCCGAACGGCATTGGCGGCGGCGAGGACGGCGCTGCTCGGGCCGGGCGATGCGATCTTCATTCCCAGCATGTGGTGGCACCACGTGCGCAGCCTCGAACCGTTCAACGTGCTGCTGAACTACTGGTGGCGCCGTTCGCCGGCATTCCTCTCGTCGCCGCTGCCCGCGCTCCAGCATGCACTGTGGACGATCCGCGACCTGCCGGCGCGCGAGAAGGAAGCATGGGCGAAGTTGTTCGAGTACTACGTGTTCGGTGCGGGAGAGCGCGCGGGGGAACATCTTCCGGCGCAAGCCCGGGATCTGCTGGGACCGATCGATGAAACACAGGCCAGGCGCATCCGCGCCATGCTGCTGGGCCGACTCAACCGCTGACGGGAGCAACTGCATTGGATTCTCCAACGACACCCGAGGGACGTATCCGCAACGTGGTCATCGCCGGGGGTGGCACGGCAGGCTGGCTGGCCGGCTGCGCGCTGGCGCACCAGTTCCGGGACCGGCTCAAGATCACCCTGGTGGAATCGGAGCAGATCGGCACCGTGGGCGTGGGCGAATCGACGGTGCCGCCCATCAGGACCTTCCACCGCTTCCTGCAGATCGACGAGCAGGAATTCCTGCGCGCGGTCGCGGGCACCTTCAAGCTGTCGATCTCGTTCGAGAACTGGCGCCGCCCGGGCGAGCGCTACATCCATCCGTTCGGCATCACGGGGCAGGGCACCTGGGCAGCGGCATTCCATCATTTCTGGCTCGACAGCCTGCGGCGTGGCATGCCCTCCGAGCTCGGCGACTTCTGCCTGGAAACCCTCGCTTCGCGGGGCGACCAGTTCTCGCTGCAGACGCAGCCCCAGGTCAACTACGCGTATCACTTCGATGCCGGGCTTTACGCGAAATTCCTCCGGCGCATCGCCGAAGGCCATGGCCTGCGCCGGGTGGAAGGCAAGATCCGTGAGGTCCGGCAGCACGCTGCCGATGGCGGCGTGGCGGCGCTCGTCCTGGAGGACGGCCAGGTCATCGAAGGCGACCTGTTCATCGATTGCACCGGGTTCCGGGGCTTGCTGATCGAACAGACGTTGCATACCGGCTACGAAGACTGGAACGAGTGGCTGCCGAGTGACCGCGCGGTGGCCGTGCAGACGGAGTCGGTGGGGCCACCCGTACCTTACACGCGGGCCATCGCGCATGAGGCCGGCTGGCGTTGGCATATCCCCCTGCAACACCGCGTGGGTTGCGGGCTGGTGTTTTCCAGCCGCCACATGTCCGACGACGAAGCGCGTGCCAAGCTGCTGCGCGATGTGGGCGCGCCCGCGATCCGCGAACCCTGGCTGGTGCCGTTCCGCACGGGTCGGCGCCTGAAGGCCTGGAACCGGAACGTGGTGGCGCTGGGGCTGGCCAGCGGCTTCATCGAGCCGCTCGAGTCGACCAGCATCCATCTGGCGATCAGCGCGGTAGTGCGGCTGGTCCAGTTGTTTCCTTTCGACGGGATCTCGTCGTCGCTGGTGGACCTGTACAACGAGGTCAGCCGCACCGAGATGGAGCACGTGCGCGACTTCATCATCCTGCATTACCACGCCACGCAGCGCGACGAGCCGATGTGGAAGGCGTGCCGCGAGATGGCGTTGCCGGAGTCGCTCGCGATACGGCTGCGCGCCTGGCGGGAACGCGCGCATGCGTGGCAGGATCCCGACGAACTGTTCCGGGTCGATTCCTGGACGCATGTCCTGCTGGGACAAGGCATCCAGCCGGGTCCGCCGCATCCGCTTGCGCGTGCGCTGGCCGACGAAGACCTGCGCACGTTGCTGAACTCCATACGGCAGCCCATCGAACGCGCCGTCGCGCATATGCCGTCGCAGCAGGCGTTCATCGAGCGCTATTGCAAGGCCGCGCCCGACGTGTGGCCGTCGCGCGCCGTGACCGCATAGTCGGGCGAGGGCGGGATCGCATGCTGCTGGCGCCCCATCCGGACTTGCGCATCAGCCATCACGTGGTGGGGCGGGAGCGGGCACCGCTGGTGGTGATCGACAACCTGCTCGCCGATCCCGAGCGCATGCTTCACAAGGCAGCCAGTCGCGGCTTCGAAAAGATGCCGACCTTGTTCCCGGGCATCCGCGCGCCGGCGCCCCCGTCGTACCAGCGATTCCTGCAGGCGATGCTGACGCCGCTGCTGCGCGAGGCATTCGCGCTGGAACCTGCGGAGTTCGTGTTCCCGATGTGCCATTTTTCACTGGTGACCCAGCCACCGGAGAACCTTCACTTCCTGCAGCGCGTGCCCCACATCGATTCCGTCAGCGCTCGCGGGCTGGCGACGGTGCACTACCTGTTCCGCGAGTCGTGGGGCGGGACGGACTTCTATCGGCATCGGCGCAGCGGATTCGAATACGTCGACGAGGGCCGGCACGCTGCCTATTTCGACTGCCTGGCGCAGGAAGCACGCGAGGAGCACGGCGCGCCTGCCGGTTACATCGATGGCGATACGCCGTTGTTCGAGCGGATCGCGGGGGTGGAAGGCGTGTTCAATCGCCTGGTCGTGTACCGTCGCAACTCGCTGCATTCGGGGCGGATCGGCGGCCGTGCGCTTACGTCGGATCCGTTGCGTGGACGCCTGTCGATCAACAGCTTCATCGACCTGGCGCCGTGACGCCCGAATTGAAAGCCGCCCCGCGAGAGGCATCAGAAACCGCTGCTCTCCGTGTGGTTTTTGCAGCGCAGCAGGCTTTTTGTACGGAGGCTGGTTACAGTGCGGCCTTACGGCGGGCTGGACGCGGCCGTGCAGGAAAAGAGGGGCCACGTGCGTGTTCCCTTTTTTTACCAAGCAAAATGGTAGCGCTAACTTTTCTTGGGTGAGGGTGGTGTCGGATGGCATGGGTTGCGGGCATCGATGCAGGCACGCAGAGCGTGAAGG
>NZ_JBGFFG010000131.1:0-7969 GCF_056175765.1 Pseudoxanthomonas sp. LjRoot204_2
GTGGACAACGCCGTGGTCGGCACCAACGCGACCTGCACGACGAACTGCGGCACCAGCACGCCGGTGACGGCGCCTGCGGTGACGTACAGCAAGTCGGTGACGCTGCCGGCTGGCCAGACGGAAGTCTCGATCGGCGATACCCTGACCTACACCCTGCAGGTCCAGGTGTCGGATGCCAGCACCACGTCGCTCGTTACGCTGACGGATACGCTCGGTACCGGCCTGACGCTGGGCGCCGTGTCCCCGGGCATTTTCAGCTGCGGCAGCGGGAATCCCCTGGTGTGCACGCTGCCGGCCGCAACGGCGCCCGGCACGTACACGGTGACCTACTCGGCCATCGTGAATGACCTCGCCACCGGCTTTGTCCGCAATGTCGTGGTGGGCACGGGCGATGACTCTCCCACCTGCCAGGGCAGCTGCCAGACCGAAACGATCGTGACGGAGCCGTTGCCGGCCATCATCAGCTACGGTAAGTCGGCTGCATTGCCTGCCGGCAAGACGCAGGTCGTGGCGGGTGACGTGATCACCTACACGCTGACGACCACCGTCGCGGCAGCGCCGACCTCCGGTGTGCTGACGCTGACCGACACGCTGGGCACGGGCCTGACGTTCGGTGCGGTGACCAATGCCGGTGCCTATACCTGCACGAGCACGCAACCGCTCGTCTGCACCCTGCCGGCGGCCACGGCGCCGGGCGTGTACGAAGTGAGCTATACGGCCACGGTGAACGGCCAGGCCACCGGTTTCGTACGCAACGCGGTGGTCGGCACCAGCGACGACAACCCGGTCTGCGCCGCCGATTGCGACATCGATACGCCGGTCGCGGCACCCACGATCGTGGTCAACAAGAGTTCCGACCCTTCCAATGGCGCCACCGTGCAGCCCGGTCAGGTGATTACCTACACCCTGTCCGTTCAGGTCGGCCAGTCGGCCACCCGTGCGGCGGTGACGCTGGTCGATACTCCGGACCAGCGCCTGATTCTGGGTGCGATGCCGGCAGGGTGTGCTTACAACGGCACGACGATGACCTGCACGCTGTCGGCTGGTACGCCCGTGGGCACGCATGTGTTCACCTACACCGCGACGGTCGGTGCATCGGCCAGTGGCCGTGTATCGAACGTGGTGGTGGCGAGCACCGACGACCCGACGGGTCAGCCGCCATCCTGCCAGACCTGCAGCACGGAACACCCGGTCAATCTGCCCGAGATCCGCCTCAGCAAGTCGGCGGGTGCGCGCGAAGTGAAGGTGGGCGATCTGGTCCGCTACACGCTGACCGTGGAGAACGTGGGCACCAGTGATCTGGTGGACGGCCGCATCATCGATACGCCCCCTGCTGGCTTCAGCTACGTGGAAGGGTCGCTGGTGGCCGGCGATGCCGACCGGATGGCGACGGTGTCGGGTATCTACCCGATCCGCATCGACGGCGTCGACGTGCCTGCCGGCGAGACCGCCACGCTGGTCTACGTGATGCGCGTCGGTGCGGGCGTCCGCCCGGGTACGCACGTCAACCAGGCGCAAGTGCGCTCGGCGACCGATGATCCGGTGTCGAACGTGGCCACGGCCGAGGTCGTGCTGACGGCGGATGCGCTGGTCGACGACAGCCTGCTGTTCGGTACGGTGTTCAACGACCGCGATGGCGACGGTTGGCAGGACAGCGCAGCGTTGAGCGGCGTCACGGTGCAGGGCGGCTTTGCGCCGGGTGCCTATATCGCCAACTCCACCACGGTGGATCGTGGTGCTGGTCCGCAGCCGGAACCGGATGCGAGTTCGCCGATGCTGCACGGCATCGCGCTGGGTGCGATCGCAGGTCGCCAGTCGCTGGCCGAGCCGGTCGACGCGAACGCGGTGGTCATCCGCCAGCGTCTGAGCGAGGCCAGCTTCACCGACGACTTCGTGTTGACCACCGACCAGGGTGTCACGGTGCGCATGGATGCCGCAGGTGCCACCCGCGTCGAGCAGTCCGGCGATGCGGCCAAGGGCCTCAATGCCGCCGCGCCGACGGTGGAGCGCCGCGTGTCGCAGGGCGAAGGCGGCTATGTGGTCGACTACGTCATCCGCAATGCGGGCATCGACGAGCGCGGCATCCCCGGCGTGCGCATCGCGTCGGTGGAAGGCCTGCTGATCGAGACCGACCAGTACGGCCGTTACCACCTGGCCGGTGTGCCGGGCGGCGCGTGGGAGCGGGGTCGCAACTTCATCCTGAAGGTCGATCCCTCCACGTTGCCGAGCGGCGCCGCGTTCACCACCGACAACCCGCTGCTGCGCCGGATCACCCCCGGCGTGCCCGTCCGCTTCGACTTCGGCGTGACGTTGCCGGAGCAGGTCATCGAAGGCTGGCAGGAGCAGGTCGAGCTGGAGCTGGGCGAAGTGTTCTTCGCCCCCGGTAGCGCCGAGGTCCGGGAGAAGTACCTGCCGGTGATCGAGGCGATGGCGGCCAAGGTGCGTGAGTACCAGGGCGGTGACGTGGTCATCCATGCCAACGGCGACAGCGAAAGCCTGGCCTTCGACCGCGCGAACGCGGTCAAGGCAGCGCTGCTGGAGAAGCTGGACGCGGGCTCGGCCAGGGGCCTGGTGGTGAGCGTGCGCGGTACCGTGGACGATCCGGGTTCGCTCATCGTGGGCGTCGACGAAGGCGGCGCGCTGCTGGGCACGGTCTTGTTCGATACCGACAAGTCCACCATCCGACCCGAGTTCGATCCGTTGCTGGACAAGGTCGCCGCGGCGCTGGAGAAGATGGGTGGCGGCAGCATCGCCATCGTCGGCCATACCGACATACGCGCTYCGCACGCGTACAACACCGCGCTCGGCATGCGTCGCGCCAAGGCGGTCTATGACGCGATCGCCCAACGCCTGAGCCAGGAAGTGCGTGCCAAGGTGCGCGTGGAAGCCAGTAACGATCCGACAGCCCCTGTCGGCGTGCGGAAGTGAGGGGGCGGATCATGAAGAAGCGTATGAAGATGAAGTTGCTGGATTACACGCTGATCGGCCTGCTGGCAGGTTYGGCGCCGATCGCCTTCGGCCAGACGGCTGCGCCTTCACAGGCGCAGCAGGACCAGGCCGAGGGGACCGCCAAGCAGATGGATTGCGACGGCGACCGTTGCACGGGTGAGGAAGGCTTGCTGTTCCGGCTGCGCACGCGCAGTTATGACAAGCCGGTCACCCGCAATACGGATGTGGGGTCCTCTTCCGAGGCCCTGCAGCCGGATCGCCGCGTCACCGTGGCGACGGAGCAGCCCGGCAAGGCGACGGCGATGGGCAAGTTCTCCATCGACCTGCCGGGTGGGGGTGTCATCTGGGCGACGGAAGATCCCACGTTGGGACAACCGGAACTGTCGGTGTCCGCACCGACGCTGGTCGCTTTCGACGGTCAGCGCGTCACCAAACCGGTGCAGTTCTACGTGCGTGGCAACTATCCGGCCTTCATCAAGCGCCTGGAAATCTCGCTTTACCGCAGCAGCGATGCCGACCTGATCGAACCCATCGCCACCGTGCCGCTGGACGTGGCGGCAGTCGCCCACGCTGACTGGGACGGCGCGTTGCCGTCGACGTACCCCTTCCGCAAGGGTGACGAACTCGTCTATGTGCTGCGTGCCTATGGAGAGGGCGACAGTTTCGACGAAACCTATCCGCGCACACTGCAGCTGGTGTCGCCCGAAGAAGCAGAACGCGGCACCAACCTGCTCCGCGACAGCGTGGAACGTTCCCTGGGCAGCGCCCTGAGCGGCGAGCAGGCGCAGGCGCAGAGCCTGCTGGACAACGTGTTCGCCGACAACGGCCTGCGCCAGCAGAACATCCCCCTGTACGGCTCGCGTATCCGCATACAGGGCCGCAACATTCCCGAGCGCAGCCAGCTGACGATCAATGGCGAAAGCTACCCGGTCGACCTGGAGCGCAAGTTCGTGGCCGAGTACCTGGTGCCGGTCGGGCGGCACCGGTTCGACATCGGCGTGGGCGACGGCGAGGGTGCGGCGCAGGCCAAGCCTGGCTATACGCTGGACGTCGATGTCACGGGGCGGTATTTCTTCGGCGTTGGCCTGGCCGACGTGACCATCTCGCAGAACAAGGTAAGCGGTTCGGGCGCCGCCTTCGCCAACGACACGCGCTATCAGGACGACGTGATCAGCGACGGCCGGCTGGCGTTCTACGGCAAGGCCAAGTACGCAGGCAAGTACCTGGTCACCGCGCAGGCGGACACCACCCAGCGTGATCTCGAGCGCCTGTTCGACGGGTTCACCGAGGCCGATCCGCAGGACGTGTTCCGTCGCCTCGATCCGGATCTCTACTACCCCGTCTACGGTGACGACTCCACGACCTACCGCGACGTGGACACCATGGGTCGCTTCTACCTGCGCGTGGACTGGGACAAGAACCAGGCGCTCTGGGGCAACTACAGTACCGGCATCACGGGCACCGAATACGCGCAGTACCAGCGCTCGCTCTACGGCGCTGCACTGAACTGGCGCTCGAATGCCACCAACCGCTGGGGCGATCCGGGCAGTGAGCTCCGCGTGTTCGGTTCACAGGCAGAAACCGCGCCGGGCCACAACGAGTTCATCGGTACCGGCGGCAGCCTGTACTACCTGCGGCATACCGACCTGTTGCCGGGCTCGGACGTGGTGACGCTGGAAATCCGCGACCTGACCACCGGTCGTACGGAGAACCGCGTGGTCCTGCAGCGCGGCACCGACTACGAGATCGACGAGCTGCAGGGTCGCGTTCTGCTGACGCGGCCGCTGGCTCAGATCACCCGCGAGAACAGCCCCACGCTCACGCGTGATACCCCGCTGGATGGTTTCGAACAGCGCCTGATCGTGGATTACGAATGGGTACCGTCGGGGTTCGACGCCGACGATGTCACCGCCGGCTTCCGCGGCAAGCACTGGTTCGGCAACCACGTCGGCGTCGGTGCGACGTACGTGCAGGAAAACCGGGCGGGCGAGGACTACACGCTCGCCGCCGGCGACCTGACATTGCAGGCGGGCAAGGGCACCTACATCAAGGCGGAGTACGCGCAGACCGAGTCGTTCGGTGCGCCGGTGTTCTTCTCCGACAATGGCGGCTTGAGCTTCATCCAGCAGAACGACACCGCGCTGTTCCGCGAAGGCGAAGCGAAGTCGCTGGAAGCGCGCGCCAACTTCAAGGAACTGGGCTGGACCGATCAGGACTGGAGCGTCGGCGCATGGTGGCGCAATGCCAGCGCCGGTTATTCGATCTCCCGCTACGACACCGGTCGGCCGATCACCGAATACGGGGCCGAACTATTGGGTCAGTTCACGCCGAACCTGGGCTTGTACACGCGCTACACCCGCGCCGAGAGCGGGGCCGAGTCGCTCACGCAGGCGCAGGCAACGCTGGAGTGGCGCGTCAACGACGCCAGCACGTTCAGTGCCGAAGTCCGTCGCGTCGACCAGGAAGGCACTGCGGCCGATGCCGCCGGTACGCTCGGTGCGCTGAAGTACCTGCACCGTTTCGGCAGTACGCTGGAGCTCTACGGCATCGRGCAGGTGACGCTGGACGATGACGGTGGCCAGTATGCCGACAACAACGCGCTGACCTTGGGCGGCAAGTATCTGTACGGCAACCAGTCGTCGGTAGGCGCGGAAGTCACCACGGGCGATCGCGGCGACGCCGCCACGATCAATGCCGAGCACCGCCTAACCGCGGAGCATTCGATCTACGGCGCGTATACCTATTCCACCGACACCACCGACTACGACTCGGTCTTCGACCGTCGCACGCAGAACGGTTGGACCCTGGGCCAACGCTGGCGCCTGTCCAACCAGGTGAACCTCTACAACGAGAGCCAGTTCCTGAAGGAGCGCAACGCATCGGGTCTGGCGCACACCTTCGGCATGGACTTCTATCCCGCCCAGGGATGGAACCTGGGCTTCACGCTGTCCGATGGCGAACTGACCAACACCGACGGCGGCAACGTCGATCGCCGCGCGATCAGCGTCTCCGGTGGCCGCACGTCGCCGGACACCGACTGGCAGAGCAAGCTGGAGTGGCGAGAGGACAACGGGGCCGAGCAACGCGAGCAGTGGGTCAGCACCAACCGCCTGACCCACAAGATCAACGAAAGCTGGCGCATCGCGGCACGGCTGAACTATGCCGACACCGACGATGAACTGAATCCGCTCGCCAGTGCGCGCTTCATCGAGGGCAACGTGGGCTTCGCCTACCGCCCTTGGAACAGCCAGCGGTGGGGCCTGTTCGGTCGCTACACCTACCTGTACGACCTGGCCACGCTCGGCCAGATTGGCGGCGCCGACTACGACCAGAAGTCGCAGATCTTCTCGCTCGAAGGCGTGTACAAGCTGGACCAGCGCTGGGAGTTCGCCGGCAAGCTCGCGCGGCGCGAGGGCGAAGTGCGCATGGGCCGCGGCACCGGTGCTTGGCTCGACTCGGCCACCACCTTCGCGGCCGCGCAGGTGCGCTACGACCTGCGCACGCAGTGGCATGCGTTGGCGGAGTACCGCTGGCTCGATGTCGAGGACGGCGGCTCCAGGCAGGGCTTCCTGCTGGGTGTCGATCGCGACCTGGGCAAGAACTTCCGGGTCGGCGTGGGCTACAACTTCACCGAGTTCAGCGACGATCTGACCGACTTCGATTACGACCACAAGGGCTGGTTCCTCAACCTCGTCGGCACGTACTGATGCCACGGCCGCTGGCGAGCAATCGTCGGCGGTCTTTTCGCATCACGAGCGGCCTGCTGGTGCGGGCCGGTCAGGGCGAGGGCGATCGTTGCGTGTTGGATGTGGTCGCGACGGCCGCGTGCCCACTTACCAGCGCATCGCGGATCATCGACGTCGTTGCATGGCGGGCACCCAGGTGGCGGCTGGCYTCCACCAGCGCATCCTGAAGCAGCGTCTCCGCCTGCTGGCGATCCGAGGCCGAGGTGGTCCCGCCGCGTGCGGCGCGCTCGCGCAGCGCCCGTGCCAGCGCGTACTTCGCGGTAGGCGATGGCCAGTGGCGCAGCGCAGTGGTATGGATCACTTCCTGCAGCAGGCCGATGGCCTCGCCGCGAAGCCCTTCCCTGTCGGCGGGAGCGACGAGCCTCAGGGAGGCGAGGAGCAAGCCCGCCTGTTCCTCCTTGGCCGCCAGGGTCGTGGGGTGGCGCGGTCCCAACGTACCTTCCAGCAGCTGGACGGCCTGGCGCGCCGGTTCGAGTGCGGTGCCGGGCTTGTCCGGGGAGCGCACGCGGGCCTCGAGCATCAGCTGGCGCGCGAACTCCGGGTGCTGGCTCCCATAGGCAGATACGATGCTGTCACGCACGGCGTCGAGCGCGTCGGGGGTAACGGGGGCGATCGCAGGCGCCTGTTGGGCGACCTCCAGTTGCAGGCGCAGGCTGCGCGCCGTATCCGGATGATCCGCGCCCAGCCGCGTTCGGCGCGCGTTGAGCAGCGCAGTGGCGCGTTCGTAGGCTTCGCCGTGACGCCCCTGCATCATCAGCAAGGGCAGCTGGGCCTCCTCGACATGCTCCCCCCACGATGGCGCGCCGCCCCGCGCCGCCTTGGCGGCGCCTTGCAGGTCGCGCTCCGCACTCGCCAGGTCCATCAGTTGGAGATGCCACTGTCCACGCAGGATGAGCAGTTCGACCGTCAGGTCGGACGCGGCGCGCGATGACAGTCCGGATGCGGTTTCATGCGCGAAGGCGAGGGCGTCGAAGGCCGCGTCGTACTCCGAAAGTTCCCAGTTTGCGCGCGCCAGCTCGACGAGCAGATCAAGCGTCGTCAGGTCCGCGGTGGGTCGCGTCGAGGTGGATCGCTGCAGGCCGACGGTGGCGGCGGCCCGTGCGTCGGCATGGCGCGCCTGCAGGTTGAGCAGCATGGCGAGCATGGCCTGCGTGTCGGATGCATCCACCGGCTGGTCCGCCAGCAGCTGGCTGGCCTCGCTGGCAAGCTCGAGCGCACGGGGATAGTCGCCGACCGACGCATAGTTGCGGGCCAGCGAGGCCAACGCCTTGGCC
>NZ_JBGFFG010000132.1:0-7936 GCF_056175765.1 Pseudoxanthomonas sp. LjRoot204_2
CTGCAGGCGAACGGTATCCAGGCATTCCCGCTGGAGCGGTTGCCGCGCACCACGCGTGCGCAGGCAATGGACGTGCTGAGTTCGCAGGCCGGCATGGCCGGCTACAAGGCGGTGCTGATCGCGGCGCAGCTGGCGCCCCGCTTCTTTCCCATGCTGACCACGGCCGCCGGCACCATCCGTCCGTCCAAGGTGCTGATCGTCGGGGCGGGCGTCGCGGGCCTGCAGGGCGTTGCGACCGCCAAGCGCCTGGGTGCGCAGGTCGAAGGGTTCGACGTGCGTCCGGAGACGCGCGAGCAGATCGAATCGCTGGGCGGCAAGTTCCTCGACCTCGGCGTCAGCGCGGCGGGCGAAGGGGGCTATGCGCGGCAACTGACGGACGAAGAGCGCGCGCTGCAGCAACAACGGCTGGCCGAGCACCTCAAGGGCATCGACGTGGTGGTGTGCACGGCCGCCGTCCCCGGGCGTCCGGCACCGAAGATCGTCACCACTGCGATGGTCGACGGCATGAAGCCGGGCAGCGTCATCGTGGACCTGGCGGCCGAGACCGGCGGCAACTGCGAACTGACGCGCCCGGGCGATACCTACGCGCACCACGGCGTGACCATCGCCGGTCCGCTCAACCTCGCCAGCCTGGGTGCGGTGCATGCGAGCGAGATGTACGCCCGCAACGTGCTGAACTTCGTCGCCCTGTTCGTCAGGGACGGTGCGCTGCAGTTCGATTGGAGCGATGAATTGCTGGCGAAGACGGTATGGCCGGACCGGCCGGCCACGCAGGCGGCCGCCTGACGCCGGACGTCAGCGTTCCGGCCACCGGTTCCGATCACGGTCACGGTCACGCGGCGGCGGTGCGTTGTCGCGCATCCACGCCTCGCGCTGTTCGGGCGTCATCTTTTTCCACTCGTTCCGCAAGGCCTCGCGCTGCTCGGGGCTGAGCGTCTTCATGCGTGCGAACAGGGCGCGCGCATGCCGGCGCTGATCGGGACTCATGCCCTCAAAGCGCTTCATGCCGTGCCGCGCCTGCGCACGCTGTTCCGGCGTCATCGCCTGCCAGCGCTGGGCGCGTTCGAGCATGCGGCCGCGATCGCCGGGCTCCCGGTTCCAGCGGTCGCGCACGGGTGCGATCAGGGCTTCACGCTGTTCGGGCGTCAGCTTCTCCCAGGCCGGCAGCGGCGCGGGTGCGGACTGCGCGAGCACGTGGCCACTGGCCAGCAGGACGCCGAGGGCGAGGATGCGAAGGGCAGCGGCCTTCATGGGGTCGACTCCATGGCAAGGGGCTGTGCGTCGGYGGACGCCAGCCAGAGATACAGTTCGGGGTCTTCGTCGTACGCGCTGGCCACGCCGAGTTCCTCCGCAGTGAAGTCGCCCTCGCTCTCGCCGGCAACGGTCTCCGGCGCGGGCGGCACCGGGCCGCGGGGCAGCCATTGCAGACCGACACCGACCGCCAGCACCGCGGAAAAGGCCGTGGCCACCAGCCAGCGCCCACGGTGGCGCGCACCGGCCGGCGCGGCCTGCCGCCCGGCCTCGTGGCGGGCGTTCCGCAGGTGCATCAGGGTCTGGGGTGAGACCTGCGCCAGCGACGCCTGGTGCAGGCGACGCGCGTACTGGTCGATGTCAGGGGCGGGGTTCATCGGAATTCCTCAAGTTGCCGTTGCAGGGCCTCGCGCGCGCGGGACAGGTGGGTTTTCACCGATCCCTCCGAGCAGCCCATCGCGCGCGCGGTGTCGGCCACATCCAGTTCTTCCAGCACGCGCAGGGTAAACGCCTCGCGCTGGCGCGCGGGCAGGCCGCGCAATGCCTGCACCAGGCGGGTATACGCCTCGCGCTGATCGTGGGCCTGCGCCGGCCCTGCGCCGTGGTCGGGCGCCCAGTCCACCGGTCCTTCCTCGCCGCGATCGCCCGTGGGCATCAGCCAGCGCAGGCGGAAGCCGGCGCGGCGCTGCAGGTCGACGATGCGACGGCGCAGGATGCTCCAGAACAGCGGTGACCATTCTTCGGCCGGCTTCTCGCGATAGGCCAGCATCTTCATCATCGCGTCCTGCACCGCATCGAGCGCGTCCTCGCGATGGCGCAGGCCGGCTTCGGCGAACCGGAACGCGCGGGGTCCGATATCGGCCAGGAAACGCTCGATCGTCGTCGCCAGCGGGGCGGGCGACGACGTTTCCGGCGGCGGGCTCGGGGCGGTGCTCACCAACATAGCTTAGCGGTCGCGTTGTTGATCAGCCGCGATGGTCCAGGCGCCGGTCGATGCGATCGCCACGGCGGTCCCAGCGCGCCTCGGCCCGTTCGCCCTTGCGATCCAGCCGGGTATCGATGCGGTCGCCGCGGCGTTCCAACCGGTTCGCGGCGCGGGAGTGACCATGATGGTCGGCCCACTGCGCACTGCGGTCGAAGCGCCGCTCGATACGGTCGCCGCGCGCGTCGGTCCGTTGTTCGATGCGGTCGCCCTTGCGGTCCAGGCGATGGTCGATGCGGTCGCCGCGATCGCCGGCGAAGGCGGTGCCGGTGGCAGTCAGCAGCAGTACGGTCAGGCCGAGCAATGACGTGCGCTTCATGGTGGACTCCTCGGTGGGATGGGGCGGTGCAGGCAAGGAAACGCCCCGAGGCGTCGTCGGTTGACGCGGCAGCGCCGCCCACGCGCGGGTTCAGGTACGGTTATGATGCGGAGGCACCGGCCGACGCCTGTGCATCGACAACGTGGACGAGGTGGAGGAGCGGATGAGCGACGGGTTCGTGGCGCTATACATCTTCATGCTGGCGGCCATCGCCGGCCACGTGATCATCTCGCGGGTGCCGGTGATCCTGCACACGCCGCTGATGTCCGGCTCCAACTTCATCCACGGCATCGTGCTGATCGGCGCGATGGTCGTGCTGGGCCACGCCGACACCCCGCTGGAAAAAGCCATCGGCTTCATCGCCGTCCTGCTGGGCGCGGGCAACGCGGCCGGCGGCTACGTGGTCACCGAGCGCATGCTGGACATGTTCAAGAGCAGCAAGCCCGCGGGTGGCAAGTGAGCAGCATGCCCATCGTTCCCGCGCCTGCGCGCACTGCGCGCGACGTATTCCACGGGTTGAGCTACCTCCAGTACCCGGCGCTGCTGGTGGCGCTGGGGTACGCGGCGAAGTCGGGTTGGACGCTCGCAATGGCCGGCAGCGGGAGCTGGGCGGCGGTGTACGACGACTGGAACTATGTGCTGCTGTACGCCGGCATCGGTATCGGCCTGTCTTCCCTGCAGGATCCGACCCGCACGCAGAACGCGTTGTCGAAACGCGTCTGGCAGGACCCACGCAAGGGGCGCTGGATGCTGGTGCTGCTGTCTTTTTACACCGTCACCCCGATGGTGGCCGGGCTGTTCGGCGCATACCTGGCCGACACGACGGTGGTGAACCAGTTGTCGCTGGGCCTGGTGGCCTTCGGCCTGGGCATGGTCGGCCTGCTCAAGACCGCCATCGAGATGCGTGAGCACCATCGGGTGGACAAGCCACCCGCCTCGTCGTCCGAAGGGAGCCGTGCATGAGTGCGTTGACGCTGGTGAAACTGAGTTACTTCGTGGCCGCCACGCTGTTCCTGCTGGGCCTGCAGCGCATGGCCAGTCCCAAGACCGCGCGCAGCGGCATCCAGTGGGCCGGCGTGGGCATGCTGATCGCCACGATCGCCACGTTCTTCCTGCCGGGGCTGCACAACATCGGCCTGATGATCGCGGCCATCGTGATCGGCGTCGGCCTGAACTGGGTCTGGGGCAAGAAGGTCGCCATCACCGACATGCCGCAGATGGTCGCGCTGTTCAACGGCATGGGCGGCGGTTCGGCCGCGGCGATCGGTGCGGTGGAACTGGTGCGCTACTCCGCCGGCGAGCCGGCGCCGTCGACGTTCACGCTGTCGTTGGCGGTCATCGGCGCGCTGATCGGCGCGGTCTCGCTGACCGGCTCGGTGATCGCCTGGGCCAAGCTCGACGGACGCATGGACAAGCGCTACACCTTCCCGGGGCAGCAGTGGTTCAACGCGCTGGTGGCGCTGGCCGCCATCGCCAGCGGCGTGATGGCGCTGACCACCCTGGCGATGCCGTGGATCATCGCGTTCTTCGTGCTGTCGCTGGCGCTCGGCGTATTGATGACGCTGCCCATCGGCGGCGCCGACATGCCGGTGGTGATCTCGCTCTACAACGCCTTCACCGGCCTGGCGGTCGCCTTCGAAGGCTACGTGCTAGGCAACGAAGCGCTCATCATCGCCGGCACCATGGTCGGCGCGGCCGGCATGCTGCTGACGCGGCTGATGGCCAAGGCGATGAACCGCAAGATCACCAACGTGCTGTTCTCCAACTTCGGTGGCGGCAGTGCGGCTATGCAGGAAATCGGCGGATCGATGAAGCCCATCGAGGCCGCCGACGTCGCCGCGATGATGGCCTACGCCGAACGCGTGGTGATCGTGCCCGGCTACGGCCTGGCCGTGGCGCAGGCGCAGCACAAGATCTGGGAGCTGTCGCAGAAGCTGATGGATCGCGGGGTGAAGGTGAAGTTCGCCATCCACCCGGTCGCCGGCCGCATGCCCGGCCACATGAATGTACTGCTCGCCGAAGCCGGCGTGCCCTACGACCTGATCGCCGACATGGACGACATCAACCCCGAGTTCGCCAACACCGACGTCTCGCTGGTGATTGGCGCGAATGACGTGGTGAATCCGGTGGCGAAGACCGACCCGGCCAGCCCGATCTACGGCATGCCCATCCTCGACGTGGTGAACTCGAAGAACACCATCGTCATCAAGCGCGGCAAGGGCACCGGTTTCGCCGGCATCGAGAACGCGCTGTTCTACGCCGACAACACCCGCATGCTGTACGGCGACGGCAGCGAGATGGCCAATGCGCTGGTCAGCGAACTGAAGGCGCTGGACGGCGGGCACTGAGCCCGCCGCTCCGCGTCAGCGCGTCCACCAGGCCGCAAGCAGCGGCGCCGCCACCAGCGCCGCGGCGTCCAGCGGGGAGGTGGTCAGCGACACCAGTGTCCAGGCATGGTGCGCGCCCAGCTTCAGCACCGAATCCCACGGATTGAGCCCGAAGGCAAACCCCATCTGGGTGGCGGCGATGGTCCACAGYGCCAGCAGGGAGATCGCGACGGTGGCCACGCCGCCCAACACGGCACGGCGCGCGCCGGCGGGCATGCCGCACAGGCGCAGCACCAGCACGATGTCGAGCGCGACGGCAAGCGCCATCCAGCCCGCCTGCCGCTGGAGGTAGAGCGCCAGCGCCACCCAGATCACCAGCACGCTGCCGCCGGCCAGCACGAGCATCAGGGGAACAAGCCATGGGGCGGCGCGACGCAGGGCGGGGGACATGGAGACTCCGGCAGGGCCGCCAAGGATACGGCCTGAACGCGGTCGCCGGGGCGCGAAGGCTACAATAGGCCGCCTTGCAGCGCCCCACGCGCGTCCCCATCTGGTTTTGCATGTATTCCCGCAGCAGCGAACCCGTCCAATTCTCCCGCGATTGCGCCGCCGTTCTGGTGCCGCAGGGCGAACTCGTCACCCTGCCGGCCGGCAGCTACGGCTACATCACCCAGGCGCTCGGCGGTAGTTACACCGTGTTCGTCGAAGGCAACCTGATGCGCATCGCCGGCAGGGATGCGGATGCGATCGGCAAGGAACCGTCCGAACCGCTCTCGTTGCCCGACAACGCCAGCGACGAGGAAGTCGAGGCGATGGTGTGGAACCAGCTGCGCACCTGCTTCGATCCCGAGATCCCGTTCAACATCGTCGACCTCGGCCTGGTCTACGAAGCCAACCTCACCACCCGCGACGACGGCCAGCGCGGCATCGACGTGAAGATGACGCTGACCGCGCCGGGCTGCGGCATGGGCGAGATCCTGGTCGACGACGTGCGCAGCAAGCTGGAGATGATCCCCACCGTGGCCGAGGCCGATGTCGAACTGGTATTCGATCCGCCGTGGGGCCGCCACATGATGTCCGACGCCGCCAAGCTGGAAACCGGCATGCTCTGAGCCCGCGGCTCGCCCGATGCAGAACCCGTCAGGAAGAAAGAGATGAACGTGATGAACGCCGCCCCGTTGACCTACCGCGTGAACCGCTCCGACAAGGCCCGCACCCCGGCCGAGCGCGACGCCATCCTCGCCAGCCCCGGGTTCGGCCTGCACTTCACCGACCACATGGTCGCCATCACCTGGGACAAGGCGCAGGGCTGGCACAGCGCGGAAGTCCGCGCCTACGGTCCGCTGTCGCTCGACCCGGCCGCCTCGGTGCTGCACTACGGCCAGGAGATCTTCGAAGGCATCAAGGCCTACCGCCATGCCGACGGTTCCATCTGGACCTTCCGTCCCGACGCCAACGGCAAGCGCCTGCAGCGTTCGGCCGCGCGCCTGGCGCTGCCGCAGCTGCCGGTCAACGAGTTCGTCGAATCGCTGCGCCAGCTGGTCGCCATCGATGGCGACTGGGTGCCGTCGGCGCCGGAGACCAGCCTGTACTTCCGTCCCTTCATGATCGCCACCGAAGCCTTCCTCGGCGTGCGTGCCGCGCACCAGGCCGGCTACTACGTCATCGCCAGCCCCGCCGGCGCGTACTTTGCCAAGGGTGTGGCGCCGGTGTCGATCTGGCTGTCGGAAGACTATGCCCGCGCCGCCAAGGGCGGCACCGGTGCCGCCAAGTGCGGCGGCAACTACGCCGCCTCGCTGCTCCCGCAGCAGGAAGCGCAGGCGCAGGGCTGCTCGCAGGTGCTGTTCCTCGATCCGGTGGAAGGCAAGTACCTGGAAGAACTGGGCGGCATGAACGTGTTCCTCGTTTACAAGGACGGCCACATCGTCACCCCGGAACTCTCCGGCAGCATCCTTGAAGGCATCACCCGCGACAGCATCATCCACATCGCCCGCGATCGCGGCCACGCCGTCGAAGAGCGCAAGGTCTCCATCGATGAGTGGAAGCAGGGCGTGACCTCCGGCGACATCGTCGAAGTGTTCGCCTGCGGCACCGCCGCGGTGATCACGCCGATCGGCCAGCTCAAGGGCAAGGACTTCGCCGTGGGCGACCTCAACGCACTGGCCGGCGAAGTGACGATGGGTATCCGCAAGGAACTCACCGACATTCAGTACGGCCGCATCCCCGACCGCCACGGTTGGCTGGTGAAGTTGCGCGATTGAGGTCGAAAGCATCGTCGAAAGAAAAGCCCGCTGCGAAGCGGGCTTTTTTATTGCGTAATCAACGCGTGGTTCACCGAATAAAAAATTCACATGTGCGATGGTGTGCAGGAAGTAAATGAACCTACCTGCGGATGTCTACCGGTGACCTGCGCTTCATGCGTGTATCCCGGCGATTACGTTTGAAACATATATGGCGAACTGTGTCTTTCATCGCTGATTCAGCGAAGTGCTCTCCGTTAGCGTCGTCGTTGCGTCGTGCATTGCGCGGCGTGTACCCGGTCGAACGCAACAGCCCGTCCACCCCCTCCCGTTGCAGTCCCGCGCCCTCGACCGGGCGATTGCCGCATTGGCGGCTTTTCATTTCATCCTTGAGGGAGAGTCTGATGTCTGGATTTGCAAAGCGTGGTTCGCGTGTGCGCCTGCTGTGCCTGTCGTCCGCCGTGCTCGCATCGCTGTATGCGTTGCCGGCAATGGCCGGCCGTGTCGACATGAGTGGCCTGCAGGTGGAAGAACCGGGCGGCTACGACCGCTTCATCGTGAAGTATCGCGACGGCAGTACGGAAAGCACCAACGCGACGCAGCTGCAGCGCTCGCTGACCAGCGCCGCCAGCACCGGCGTCGCCAAGCGCGGCGGTCGCGCGCTGGGCCTGCAGAAGCTGCGCCGGCTCGCCGCGGGCGGTGCCGACGTGGTGCGCGCCGATCGCAAGCTGGACCGCATCGAAGCCGAGTCGCTGATGCGCCAGCTGGCCGCCGATCCGAACGTGGAGTACGTGGAAGTCGACCAGCGCATGTATCC
>NZ_JBGFFG010000133.1:0-7916 GCF_056175765.1 Pseudoxanthomonas sp. LjRoot204_2
GTGGTTGGCCAGGGCCCACCCTACGAAAAGCAAGAAGACATGGAATCGAACAAGCAAACCCGTCAAACCATCATCCGCCTGCTGTCCAGCATGGCCAGCGCGAAGGAGATCTCGCAATACGTCAAGCGCTTCTCGCAGCTGGACGCCAAGCGCTTCGCCGTCGTGAAGGTGGGTGGCGCCGTGCTGCGCGAYGACCTCGAGTCGCTGACATCCTCGCTGACCTTCCTGCAGGAAGTCGGCCTGACGCCCATCGTCGTGCACGGCGCGGGGCCGCAGCTGGATGAGGAAATGACGGCGGCCGGCATCACCAAACAGACCGTCAACGGCCTGCGCGTGACCACGCCCGAAGTGCTGGCGATCGTGCGCAAGGTGTTCCTGCAGCAGAACCTCGCGCTGGTCGAAGCCCTGCAGCAGGTCGGTGCACGCGCGACGTCCATCGTCTCGGGTGTGTTCGAAGCCGAGTACAAGGACCAAGCCACGTACGGCCTGGTCGGCGACGTCACCCGCATCAACCAGGCGCCGATCGAGGCGAGCCTGAAGGCCGGCTCCATCCCGGTCATCGCCAGCATGGGCGAAACCGTCGGCGGCCAGATCCTCAACATCAATGCCGACTTCGCCGCCAACGAGCTGGTACAGGTGCTGCAGCCGTACAAGATCATCTTCTTGACCGGTACTGGTGGCTTGCTGGATGCAGAAGGCCGCGTCATCGATTCGATCAACCTGTCGACCGAGTACGACGAGCTGATGGCGCAGCCCTGGATCAACGGCGGCATGCGGGTGAAGATCGAACAGATCAAGGATCTGCTGGACCGGCTGCCGCTGACCTCGTCGGTCTCCATCACCAAGCCGGCGGAGCTGGCCAAGGAACTCTTCACCCATCGCGGCTCCGGCACGCTGGTGCGCAAGGGCGAGCGCGTGCTGCGTTTCGAGGGGGGCTGGGAAGGCGTGGACCTGCCGCGGTTGAAGACGCTGATCGAATCCAGCTTCGGCCGCACGCTGCTGCCGGACTACTTTGAGCGCACCGCGCCGTACCGCGTCTACATCAGCGAAAACTACCGTACCGCGCTGATCCTCACCCGCGAGGAAGGCTTTGCTTATCTCGACAAGTTCGCCGTGCTCGACGATGCGCAGGGCGAAGGCCTGGGCCGTGCCGTGTGGCACGTGATGCGCGAGGAGAATCCTCAATTGTTCTGGCGCTCCCGCCACAACAACCAGGTCAACATCTTCTACTACGCCGAGTCCGACGGCTGCTACAAGCAGGAGAAGTGGAAGGTGTTCTGGTACGGCATCGATGGTTTCGCCGACATCGAGCGCTGCGTGGCGCATTGCCGCACGCGCCTGCCGACCTTGAAGGACTGAGATGGTCGCTTCGATCCCGACGGCATGGCAGAAGGTACCAGTCCTGGCGGGCCGCCATGCGCGCCTCGAGCCGATGTCGCGCGACCATGTGGACGGCCTGCGCGCGGCGCTGGCCGGCGACGAACTGGCGGCCTTGTGGTTCACGCAGGTGCCGAAAGCCGCGGATGCGGCGGGCTATGTGGATGCGGTGCTCGCGGCGCAGGCCGACGGCCGCGTGCTGCCTTTCGTGGTGCGGGATGYGGGCGGCCGCATCGTGGGCAGCACCCGGTTCTACGGACTGGAATCCGACGTGCCCAAGCTCAGCATCGGCTACACCTGGTATGCGCCCGACGTACAGCGCACGGGTGTCAACACCGAGACCAAGCTGCTGCTGCTCACGCATGCCTTCGAGAGACTTGGCTGCATCAGCGTGGTCTTCGAGACCAGCTGGTTCAACCATCGCTCGCGTGCGGCGATCGCCCGGCTCGGCGCAAAACAGGACGGCGTGCTGCGCAACCACAAGCGGCATGCCGACGGATCGCCGCGCGACACCGTCGTCTTCTCGATCATCGATGGCGAATGGCCGGCGGTGAAGCGCAACCTGCTGGCGAAGCTCGCCCGGCACGAACAGGATTCCCCATGAGCACCACCAAGACCGTCGGCATCGTCGGCGCCCGCGGCCATACGGGCGCCGAGTTGATCCGCCTGATCGCCCGCCATCCGCACCTTGAGCTGGCGTTCGTGTCCTCGCGCGAGCTGGATGGGCAGAAGGTCAGCGACCACATTCCCGAGTTCGCAGGCGAGCTGCGCTACGAGAACCTGAGCCACGAGCAGGTCGGTGGCAAAGGCGCGGATGCCGTGATCCTGGCGCTGCCCAACGGCAAGGCGGCCGAGCTGGTTGCCGCCATCGATGCACAGGCGCCGGACACCGTGGTGGTCGATCTCTCGGCGGATTTCCGCTTCGACGAGCATTGGTACTACGGCCTGCCCGAACTGACCCGGCAGCGGTACGCCGGCGAGAAGCGCATCAGCAATCCCGGTTGCTATGCCACCGCCATGCAGTTGGCGATCGCGCCGCTGCTCGGTCGCCTGGCGGGTCCGCCGCAATGTTTTGGTGTGTCCGGTTATTCCGGCGCCGGAACCTCGCCGTCGGACAAGAACAACACCGACCTGCTGCGCGACAACCTGATGCCGTACGCGCTGGCGGACCACATGCACGAGCGCGAGGTCAGCCGCCACCTGGGGCTGCCCGTCGAATTCATGCCGCACGTCGCGCCGCACTTCCGCGGCATCACGATGACGGTCAACCTGTGGCTGCAGCAGCCGGCGAAGATCGAAGACATCCGTGCGCTCTACCGCGATCGCTATGCGGCCGAACCGTTGATCCGGGTGCTGGACGAGGCGCCGTGGGTCAGCCGCATCGCCGGCCGGCATGGCGTCGAGATCGGCGGCTTCACCCTGGCGCCGGGCGGCAAGCGCCTGGTCGTGGTCGCGACACTCGACAATTTGCTGAAGGGCGCGGCGACGCAGGCGATGCAGAACCTCAACCTCGCGTTCGGATTCGACGAACACGACAGCATTCCGCAGGAGACGACGGCATGAGCGACCTGTTGTGGCAGAAGCCCGGTGTGGCAGTGGATGCGGAGATCCAGCGATTCCTGGCCGGCGACGACGTGGTGCTGGACCGCGAATTCTTCCTGCACGACATCCAGGCCAGCACGGCGCATGCCGAAGGCCTGCAGCGCATCGGCATCCTGTCCGGCGACGAACTGACGGGCCTCAAGCGCGAGCTGGCGCTGCTGGCGGATGATTTCCGTCGCGGCGACTTCGTCCTCGACGAACGCTACGAAGACGGCCACTCCGCCATCGAGGCCCGGCTGACCGAGCGGCTGGGCGATGCAGGCCGCAAGATCCATACCGGCCGCAGCCGCAACGACCAGATCCTGGTCGCCACGCGCCTGTGGCTGAAGGAGAAGCTGGCGCGCGTGGCCGTGCTGTCGCGCGAGATCGCCAAGGTGGCGCTGGACCGCGCGCAGGCCGAGCGCGGGCTGCCGCTTCCCGGGTACACCCACATCCAGAGGGCCGTGGTCTCGTCCGCCGGCATGTGGTGGGCGGGCTGGGCGGAAGCCTTCATCGACAACACCACGCGCGCACGCGACACGCTGAAGCTGGTCGATGCCAACCCGCTGGGCACCGCGGCGGGCTACGGCGTCAACCTGAAACTGGACCGCGAGCACACCACCGCCGCGCTCGGCTTCGCGCGCATGCAGGTCAGCCCCATCTACGCACAGCTCTCGCGCGGCAAGTTCGAGCTGGCCGCGCTCGAGGCGCTGGGCGGCGCGACCCTGGACCTGCGCCGCATCGCTTGGGACCTGTCGCTGTTCACCAGCGCGGAATTCGGCTTCGTCGCGCTGCCTGCGCAGTACACGACGGGCAGTTCGATCATGCCGAACAAGCGCAATCCCGACGTCATCGAACTGATGCGCGCCACCCACGCCAGCGTGGCGGCGGCGCGCACGGAGATCGAGCAGTTGCTGTCGTTGCCGTCGGGGTACCACCGCGATCTGCAAGCCAGCAAGGGCGCGATCTTCCATGGCTTCGGCCGCGGCCTGCCGGCGCTGGAACTGCTGCCTGCGCTGCTTGCCAACCTCGAATGGCGCGAGGACCGGCTGCGTGCCGGGATAGATTCCGGCATGTACGCCACCGATGTCGCCGTCGAGGCCGCAGTGGCCGGCGTCCCGTTCCGCGAGGCCTACAAGGCGGCCGCAGCATCGGCCGACAGCGCAGGTCAGGGACGCACGCCGGAAGGCAGCCTCGCCGCGCGCGTGTCGCCCGGTGCGGCCGCCGACCTGCGCCTGGATGAACTGCTCGCCCGCTGGGACGCGCTGTGATCCGCTACCTTGTCATGGCGATGCGTCGCCCGTCGTTCGACGACGCGGTGATCGCACCGCATCTCGCGTTTCTCGACGAACTGCGTGCGACCGGGCAGCTGGAAATGACCGGTGGCTTCAGCGACAGGAGCGGCGGCGCGTATGTGCTGGTGAATGTCGCCTCGCTGGATGAGGCCAAGGCGATCGCCGCGCGCGATCCCCTGGCGCTGACCTATACGTCAGACCTGACGGTTTACGAATGGAACACCCGCTGAGCTGATCCGATGACCCTCGCCACGCCGCCACCGTTCACCGAACAACCGTTGCCGGCCTGGCGTCGCGCCGTGCTCAAGGTGGGCAGCAGCCTGCTGGCGGCGGAAGGCGAGGGGCTCAGTCCGCGCCACGCGCTGAACCTGGCGCAATTCGTGTCGTCCAGCATTGCAGCCGGGCGCGAAGTCGTCATCGTCTCGTCCGGTGCGGTGGCCGCGGGCCGCGGCCTGCTGCATCGCAAGCCGCAGTCCGGCGTCGCGATGGCGGAACGCCAGGCGCTGGCCGCGCTGGGGCAGGCACAGCTGATCGCGCTGTGGCAGCGCTTCTTCGACCGTCCGGTCGCGCAGGTGCTGCTGACCCACGATGACCTGCGCAACCGCCGCCGCTACCTCAACGCGCGCGCCACGCTGCAGGCGCTGCTGGCCCTGGGCGCACTGCCGGTSATCAACGAGAACGACACCGTCTCCGTCGATGAACTAAAGCTCGGCGACAACGACAACCTCGCCGCGGTCGTGGCCGCGCTGGTCGATGCCGATGCCTTGTTCATCGCCACTGACATCGATGGCTTCTACACCGGCAACCCGCGCACGCACGCCGATGCGCAGCCGATCCTGGAGGTAGAAGCGCTGACGCCGGCCTTCTTCGCCATGGCCGGCGGGGCAGGCAGTGGTGTCGGCACCGGCGGTATGCACACCAAGCTCGAGGCGGCGGCCAAGGCGGCGGCCGCCGGCATCGAGACGTTCCTGTTCAACGGCACGCAGGCGGCCACGCTGTCTGCGCTGACGCGTGGCGCGTTGCTCGGTACACGCTTCCGTCCGGCACAGAACCGGCTGGCGGCCCGCAAGTACTGGTTGCGCAACGTGCCGGTGGAAGCGGGGGCCATCGTGGTCGACGCAGGCGCGGCGATCGCCATGGGCGAGAAAGGCGCGTCGCTGCTGCCTGGCGGCGTAGCGACCGCAGAGGGCGACTTCCGGCGCGGCGACATGGTCGAACTGGTGCTGCGCGATGGGGACGGCGACCGCCGCATTGCGCGAGGTGTCAGCCAGTATTCCGCGGTCGACATCCGCCGCATCGCGCGCCGCCATTCGCGGGAGATCGAAGGCATTCTTGGCTATACCTACGGCGAGAACGTCGTCCATCGCGACGACCTGGTGCTGTTGTGAGGCACGTCCATCGCGCATCCGATGTCTTTGTAGGAGCGCCCTCGGGCGCGATGCTCCAGCCCGGGATTCCAGATCGGAAATCATCGCGCCCGAGAGCGCTCCTACAAGGCCATGGGTTCCATGACCGATCCTGAGCAAGGAAATCGCATGACCGACATCAAGACGCTGGCCCTGCAATGTCGCGACGCAGCGACGGCCATCGCATCCCTGCCGACGGAAGGGAAGAACACCCTGTTGCGTGCGATGGCCGATGCCCTGCTGGCCGATGAAGCCGCGATCCTGGCTGCCAATGCACGCGATCTCGAGGCGGCGTCGGCGAAAGGCATCGGCAGCGCCATGCTGGATCGCCTGCGTCTGGATGCCGCACGCCTGCAGGGCATCGCCGCCGCCGTGCGCGAAGTGGCGGACCTGCCGGACCCCGTCGGGCAGGTGACCCGCGCCTACGACCGGCCCAATGGCATCCATGTGGAGCGCGTGCGCGTGCCGCTGGGCGTGATCGCGATGATCTACGAGGCACGCCCGAACGTCACCGCCGACGCCGCGGCACTGTGCCTGAAGGCTGGCAATGCGGTGATCCTGCGCGGCGGGTCGGAAGCGATCCATTCCAACACTGCGATCGCGGGGGCATTGAAGCGTGCGCTGCGCGAGGCCGGGTTGCCGGAGGCGGTGCTGACGCTGGTCGAGGACCTGCGTCGCGAGACCATCCTGGAGCTGATCCAGCTCAGCGACGCGATCGACCTGGTCATTCCACGCGGCGGCGAAGGGTTGATCCGCTTCGTCGCCGAGCATGCGCGCGTGCCGGTCATCAAGCACTACAAGGGCGTCTGCCACCAGTACGTGGACGCGGGCGCCGACGAAGACCTGGCGCTGGCGCTGCTGCTGGACGGCAAGGTATCGCGGCCATCGGCCTGCAATTCACTGGAGACGCTGCTGGTCCATCGCGATATCGCGCCGACGTTCCTGCCGCGTGCGGCGAAAGCGCTGCGTGCGCGGGGTGTCGAGATCCGCGCGGATGATACGGCGCGGGCACTGATGGCGGGCGCAGTGGCCGCGACCGAGGAGGACTTCGCTGCCGAGTTCCTCGATCTGGTGATCGCCGTCGGCGTGGTGGACGATCTGGACGCCGCCATCGCGCATATCCGACGCTACACGTCGGACCACACCGAGGTCATCGTCACCCGCGATGCGGAGCATGCGGAGACGTTCCTCAACGCATTGCGGTCAGCCGTGGTGATGGTCAACGCGTCGTCGCGCTTCTCGGATGGTGGCGAGCTCGGGCTGGGTGCGGAGATTGGTATCTCGACCACGCGCCTGCATTCGTATGGACCGATGGGGCTGGACGCGCTGACAGTGGAGCGGTTTGTGGTGCGTGGGGAAGGGCAGGTGCGGCATCCGGACTTGCTGCGCTGAGGCTTCTCAGGCGGGTCCAATACGTAGGATGGGTTGAGCGAAGCGATACCCATCGTCGGTGGCACGAATGACTCATGATGAGTATCGCTTCTGGCTCAACGCATCCTACGGCACTGGGCTGAAATCTCTGGCCAGTTCATTGTTGAGGTCGTCGAGTTTTCCCAACTCGCGTTTCGTAGGTAACGGCTTTCTATGCGCCGGGATAGCGCAGCACTTTGCTGGCGCTGAACGGCGATAGCAGGTCTCCAATGACTCGCCACTCGATCTGGTCTTCCGAGTTCCCGCCAAACAGCCAAAGACTCTTCAATCGAAAGCCATCCAGATTCAAGTCAGTGCATCTGATCTTCATATCGCGGTTCACATGCACTGCAACGGTGAGATCTGCAGAGTCTGGATAGCGACACTTAAGTCCGTCCAGTAGTTGCTGCAGCGACTGCTGGGGATTTAGGAATTCAGGTACCAGTTCCTTCATCTGTACAGGTACGTATCGAATCTCATCGCCCATCCGGTATCGCATTACGGAGTCGTAGTCGTCGGCCTCACAATATGCGACGTCAACTTGGGATCCAACAACATGGGACATGAAGTATGCGAATAGAGTGCATTGACGTCGCTCAAGATATGGCTTCAGTTCCTGCGTGCGGAGCGAGGCGACCTTGTATGGCTGGCTCAGTAACTCTTCGCTCTGACCATAGGCGCGCAATGCAACAAGTATCGGCTCTGGATTGAAGTAGTCGAGCCTCATCCACTCTTTCAGCCGAACGTTCACTTGCTCCCCCGAAGCGCCGGTGTAGTTCCTGTGCAAGCATGCTGAGAACGGCCGCAAAAAAAAACAAGAAAGGCCGCCCTCTCAGGCGGCCTAACT
>NZ_JBGFFG010000134.1:0-7906 GCF_056175765.1 Pseudoxanthomonas sp. LjRoot204_2
GTACAGGATCTTCGAGMGGAAGTAGCCCTTCACGCAGTTGATGCCGCGGTTGACCTCGGCGTGCACGTCGCCGTGCGTGGCCACCACGCGCCCATCCTTGACCGCGACGTTCACGCCGCAGCCGGTGCCGCAGTAGCGGCACGGCGCCTTGTCCCACTTCAGCGTGGTCAGGTCGCCCTCGGTGACGACGTTGCTGCCGGTGCCGGTCAGCGGCAGGCCGGCCGCGGCGGCGGCCGTGGCCAGCGCGCTGTGGCGGATGAAGTCACGACGTGTGCTCATGGGCCTCTCCGGTCACGGACTGGATGGACAGTGAAGGCAAGGGTTCGTCGAGGGCGTGCGCCGGCTCGGCGTGGTGGTAGACCAGCAGCACGTTGAGCACGCCGGGCACCGCCTGCAGCTGGTCGACGCGCTCCATCACGGCATGGCGGTCGGCGGATTCGCAGATCACCACGCTGCGCGTGCCGCCGGCGAGCGCCAGATCGAGGTCGGCGTGTTCGCGGATCATCGCGGCCAACGCGTCGCCGGCGGTCTCGCGATGCTGGATGACGAAGCTGGCGATATGGACGTCGGGTGCGGGTGCGTTCAAGCGACGGCCTCCATGGCGGGTGCGTGCTGCAGGGTGATGGCGTCCACCGGGCACGGCGCGACGCAGGCGCCRCAGCCCGTGCATGACTCGAGATCGACGGTGGCCGCGCCGCGCGCGCCTGGCGCCACGTGGATCGCGGACGTTGGGCAGACGTCGCGGCAACTGGCGCAGACCACGCCCTGCGCCGACAGGCAGGTGGCGACCTGGGCGACGAGTGTCCACGGCGGATCGCGCGCAGGCTCGAACGCGCCGCTGTCGCATGCCGCCACGCAGTCGCCGCAGAACGTGCATTCGCCTGCGTGCGCCTCGAAGCGCGGCAGGCCGTCGGTACCGCGGACCAGTACCCGCTCGGGACACGCCCGCACGCAGGCATCGCAGTGCGTGCAGGCGGCAAGGAACTCAGGCTCGGACTTCGCCCAGGGCGGTCGGAACGCGATGGGCAACGATTCGGCGGGCAAGTGGCCGAACAGCAGGGCACGACGGGAAAGGGAGCGGATATCGCCCATCGCTCACGGCCCGGTCGGCGGCCCGGAGAACAGCAGCTGCCACATCCACACCAGAAAGCCGTAGCCGGCAACGATCAGCACGGCCGCCAGCGGAAAGATGACCGCCGTCAGCAACAGGAACGCGGTGCGCTCCTGCTTCTTGCTCGCAACGGCTGATCCTTCGCTCTGCTCCATGATGCCTACCTTGCGGTTGGGTACTGGGTGCGACGATGCTGCGGCCGCAGGCTATCACATTCCTATGACCGTCCCGGCGCCTGTCATCGGCAAGGAAACTCAGGGCGCCGGATACGGCAGCGCGCGCCAGTCTTCGGGCGTGTTGCAGTTGCGCAGCGCCTGCGCCCAGCGTGCCGCGGGCAGTAGCTGCGTCTCCACGCCGTGCTGCAGCGCGCGCAACGAACGCTCGCGGCCGGAACGCTGGCCGATGTCTTCCATCACGGCGCGCAGGCGGTCGTCCATCCGCAGCCGCATCGGCAAGGCATGGCCTTCCACGCAGGCGCACGCGGCCCCGGCGGCGAGCAAGGCGTGCAGCAGGTCCGCGGACAGCAGCGGCATGTCCACGGGGACCACGATCCAAGCGCCGTCATGCAGGCGCGGGGCGAGTTGCGCCAGCGCGCCCATCGGTCCGGTATCGCGCGTTGCGTCGGGCACGCCGCCGATGTCCGGGCGATCACCGCTGACGATCACCTCGCTTGCGCCTGCGGTGACCAGCAACGCGCGCATGTGCGTCAGCAACGTGCCGTCGCCCCAGGGCAGCAAGGCCTTGTCCGTGCCCATGCGCGAGGAGCGGCCGCCCGCGAGCAGCACCGCACGCCAGGCGGGCGATGCCAGGCTCACGCCGGCATCCACGCGGGGGGCTGAAGATGGCTCAACCCGTGCACCTGCACCGGCGTGCCTGCGACCACATCACCGACGTCGGCCGGCAGCGTGATCCATGCGCTTGCCTGTGCGAACGGCAGCAGGCGGAACGAGGCCTGCGCAGTCGCCACGTGCGCGCGCAGCCGACCGTCACCGTCGCACTGCAGCGTGCCGTGCAAGGCCGCATGCAGCCAGGTGCGCGAGCGGCAGTCGTCGGCGAGCGGCAACCAGCGCGGCGTTTCCGGCGGCAAACCCAGCCAGGTGCGCACCAGCGGTTCGACAAGGAAGCGGAACCCAACCGCGGTCGACAGCGGGTTGCCCGGCAGGCCGACGAACAGCAGCCCCTCGCGCAAGCGCGCGGCGAGCACCGGCTTGCCCGGACGGATCGCCACGCCGTGGAACAGGATGTCGGCACCGCGCGCGCCGAGCGCGGACGGCACGAAGTCGTAGCAGCCCTTCGACACCGCGCCCGTGCTGAGCACCAGGTCGACGCCCTCGGCGAGTGCGGCATCCAGCGCGGCCTGGAACGCGGCCACGTCGTCGCCCACGCGGACGATGCGCTGCACGTCGGCACCGGCGGCGGCGATGGCAAGCGCGAGATAGGGCGAAGTCGCATCGTGGATGCCGCCCGGTGGCAGCCGTTCGCCCGCCGCGACGATCTCGCGGCCCGTCGCCAGCACCGCCACGCGTGGACGCCGTGCCACCGGGATCCGGTCGATGCCCAGGCCAGCGATCAGCATCAGCGCGGCGGCATCCAGCACGTGCCCGGCCGGCAACACGGCCTGCCCCGGCATCACGTCTTCGCCGCGGCGACGGATGTTCGCGCCGGCCGCCACGTCGCCCAGCACGCGTATCCGCGACGCGCCCGAGGCCGACGCAGGCAACGCCTCGATCCGTTCCACGGGAACGACCGTATCGGCGCGCACCGGCAACGGGGCGCCGGTCATGATCTCCCACGCCAACGCGTCATCCTGCGGCGCAGGCTCGCCGGCGCCGATGCGCGCGCCGATCTCCCACGCCCGTGCATCCGGCACCGGCCTGCCGCCGGTCGCGAGCGCCACGCCGTCCACTGCAGCATTGTCGAAGGGCGGCAGCGCCAGGTCGCTGACGATCGCCGCGGCCAGCACGCGGCCAAGCGCGTCGTCGGGCGCGAGCGTCTGCGTGCCGCGCAGGGCCGCGCCGTCCGTCAGTCGTGCCACCGCGTCGTGGTACCCGATCACCCTGCCTCCTCGTCCCTGGCCTCACGRCGGGCACCAGCCTAGTGCGGCCCTGTGCGCTTGCCAATCGTGGCGAACGAACGCGCCTTCACGCCGCTGAAGGCTGCGACGCCACGCCGCAGGCGGTTGACCCATGTCAAGGACAACCCCGCCACGCGCGCCTAGCCTGCACGCATGGCCAGCCTGTCCTCCCTCTTCGACCCCGACCTGCTGCGGCGTTACGACACGCCGGGGCCGCGCTACACCTCGTATCCCACCGCCCCGCAGTTCTCGCCCGGCTTCGACGAAGCCGACCTGCGCGGCATGGCGGCGATCAGCAATGGCGACCCGATTCCGCGTCCGCTCTCGCTGTACCTGCACATCCCGTTCTGCACCAGCCCGTGCTTCTACTGCGGCTGCAACCGCATCATCACCCGCGACACCGCGCGCGGCGCCGCCTACCTGACGCGGCTGTACCGCGAAGTGGCGATGGTGTCGGCCTTGTTCGACCGCGATCGCGACGTGGAGCAGGTGCACTTCGGCGGCGGCACCCCCAATTTCCTGACGCCATGGCAGATCGCCGAAGCGATGGATGTGCTGCGTCGGCATTTCTCCTTCGCCGCACCGTCGCGGCTGGATTGCTCGATCGAACTCGATCCGCGCTTCATCAGTCCCGACGACGTGGGTGAACTCGCCAAGGCCGGCTTCAACCGCGCCAGCCTGGGCGTGCAGGATTTCGATCCCGAGGTGCAGCGCGCGGTCAATCGCATCCAGAGCGTCGAGCAGACGCTGGCGATCATCGATGCCTGTCGCACGCACGGCCTGCAGTCGGTCAACGTCGACCTGATCTACGGGTTGCCGAAGCAGAGCCTGGCCGGCTTCTCGCGCACGCTCGACATCACCCTGCAGGCGCGGCCGGACCGGCTGGCGATCTACAGCTACGCGCACCTGCCGTCGATGTTCCGCCCGCAGCAGCGCATCAATGCCGACGAGCTGCCGTCGCCCGAGGTGAAGCTCGGCCTGCTGCAATGCGCGATCGACAAGCTCGGCGAGGCCGGCTACGTCTACATCGGCATGGACCATTTCGCGCTACCCGGCGACAGCCTGGCCGAAGCACAACGCCGCGGCGGGCTGCACCGCAATTTCATGGGCTACACCACGCATGCCGAGAGCGATCTGGTGGGYCTGGGCGTCAGCGCCATCAGCCACATCGGCCCGAGCTTCAGCCAGAACCCGCGCGATCTCGGCAGTTGGGAGCAGGCCATCGACCAGGGCCACCTGCCGGTGTGGCGCGGCATGCGGCTGGACGAAGACGACGTGATCCGCGCCGATGTCATCCAGCAGCTGATGTGCCACGGCACGCTGGACTACCGCGACCTCGGCCGCCGGCACGTGATCGACTTCGCGACCTATTTCGCCGATGCGCTGCAACGCCTGCGCCCGCTGCAGGACGACGGCCTGGTGGAACTGGACCGCGACGGCCTGCGCGCGACCTCGCGCGGGCGCATGCTGTTGCGTATCATCGCCATGTGCTTCGACCGCTACCTGCCCACCGCCGCAGCCTCGACGCCTCGCTTCTCGCGCACGGTCTGACCTTCCCGGGAGTGTCCGCATGACCTCGCCGCTGGTCTTCCCACGCACCGATGCGAGCATCGTCGCCGACGACGGCGATTCGCTGACCTTCTGCTCCACCTGCGCGTTCTCGCAGGCCTGCCTGTCCGAGGGCATGGACAAGCGCGCACTGATGGACCTGCACGTGCTGGTCGAACACGTCGGCCCGCTGCGCGCCGGCGAACACGTGTTCCGCGAAGGCGACCCGTTCGGCGCGATCGCCGCGGTGCGCGCCGGCACGGTGAAGACCTACCAGATCGACCGCAACGGGCACGAGCAGGTGCTCGGCTTCCACCTGCCGGGCGAAGTGATCGGCCTCAACGCCATCCACGGCGACCGCTACCCGTGCAACGCGATCGCGCTGGACACGGTGATGCTGTGCCGATTCTCGTTCCCGAAGATCGCGATGCTGGCCGCGCGCCTGCCCAACCTGCAGGCGCACCTGTTCAGGCTGATGAGCCGCGACATCGGCGTGGCCTCGCTGTTCGCGCGCGACAACACCGCCGACGAACGCATGGCCGCATTCCTGATCGGCCTCTCCCGCCGGTTGGCCGCACGCGGTTTTTCGCCGCGCCGGTTCCAGCTGACGATGGCGCGCACCGACATCGCCAACTACCTGCGCCAGGCGCCCGAAACGGTCAGCCGCGTGCTGCGCCGCTTCGAACAGGACGGCCTGCTGCACATCAAGCAGCGCGACGTCGAGATCCTCGACCTGCCCCGCCTGGAAGCCCTCGCGCTGGCCGTGCTGCGGGATTGATCGGATGGTGGGATCCCGGTGTGGGAGCGACGTGAGTCGCGAGCTTGTCCGTCCGGAGTTAAAGGCGATCGCGACTCACGTCGCTCCCACAGGTGGCAGTACCACCAATTCCTCCCCCGCTTGACCTGCGTCATGGAGCCCCCGGGCCGGCGCGCCGATGATGCGGCCGTTTCCCGAGGAGAGCCGCATCATGAATTCGACACGCAAGTTGTGGGTGGGGTTGGCGGCCCTGCTCATTGCGTCGTTCGCCGTCCTGCTCTGGGTCGGCAGCGAAGTGCATCGCCAGGCGCCGCCGGTACCCGAACGGGTCATGGCGGAGGACGGCCGGGTGATCTTCACCCGCCAGGACATCGAGACCGGCCGCCAGGTCTGGCAGTCCATCGGTGGCCAGCAGTTGGGCTCCATCTGGGGCCACGGCGGCTATGTGGCGCCCGACTGGGGCGCGGACTGGCTGCACCGCGAAGCCGAGGCCATCCTGGATGGATGGGCCAAGCGCGAAGCCGGCGTCGAAGGCTACAAACAGCTCGACGCGCCCACCCAAGCCGCCTACGCCACGCGCGTGCAGGCGCTGATGCGGCCCAACACCTACGACGCCGCGACCGGCACGATCACGCTGTCGAACGATCGCGCGGATGCGATCGGCGTGGTCGGTGCGCACTATCAGAGCCTGTTCTCCGCCGATCCGACCACCGGCGACCTGCGCGAGGCCTATGCCATGCGCAACGACACCGTGCCCGACGCCGAACACCGCCGCCAGCTGACCGCGTTCTACTGGTGGGYGGCGTGGTCGTCGGTGACCGAGCGTCCCGGTGCGGAGATCAGCTACACGGCGAACTGGCCGGCGGACGAGCTGGTCGGCAACACGCCGCCGCCGAGCGCCTTCCTGTGGACGGTCTTCAGCGTGCTGTTCCTGATCGCCGGCATTGGCCTGCTGGGCTGGCACTACGCGGTCAACCACGGCGACGAGATGGCGCCGGTGCTGCCGAAGAGCGATCCGCTCGCGAAGATCAAGGTCACGCCTTCGATGCGCGCGACCGCGAAGTACTTCTGGGTGGTCATCGCCCTGTTCGTGGTGCAGATCCTGCTGGGCGCGATCACCGCGCATTACCAAGTGGAAGGCCAGGAGGCCTACGGCTTCGCGCTGGCCGACATCCTGCCGTACTCGCTGACGCGCACCTGGCATACGCAGCTCGCGGTGCTGTGGATTGCGACCGCGTGGCTGGGCATGGGCCTGTACATCGGCCCGGCGATCTCCGGCCACGAACCGAAGTTCCAACGCCTGGGGGTCAACTTCCTCTGGACCTGCCTGATCATCATCGTGGTCGGCGCATTCACCGGGCAGTGGTTCGCGGTGATGCAGAAGCTGGGGCTTGAGCACAACTTCTGGTTCGGCCACCAGGGCTGGGAATACGTCGACCTGGGCCGCTTCTGGCAGTGGTTCCTCTTCATCGGCCTGACGTTGTGGCTGGTGCTGGTGGGCCGTGCGCTGTGGCCGGCCATCCGCAACGGCGGTGAGTCGCGCAGCATCGTCAGCCTGCTGTTCCTGTCCACGGTGGCGATCGGCCTGTTCTACGCGGCCGGCCTGATGTGGGGCGAACACACGCACCTGTCGATGGTCGAGTACTGGCGCTGGTGGGTGGTGCACCTGTGGGTGGAAGGCTTCTTCGAGGTGTTCGCGGTGGCGGTGATCGCCTTCCTGTTCACCCGCCTGGGCCTGCTGCAGACGAAGAGCGCCACGGTCGCGGTGCTGTTCGCCACCATCGTGTTCATGGCCGGTGGCGTGCTGGGCACGCTGCACCACCTSTACTTCACCGGCACGCCGACSKCGGTGATCGCCATCGGTGCGAGCTTCTCGGCGCTGGAAGTGGTACCGCTGGCCTACGTGGGCTTCGAGGCGTACCACAGCTGGAAGATGGGCAAGGCCACGCCGTGGATGCAGCGTTACCGCTGGCCGATCATGTTCTTCATCGCGGTGGCGTTCTGGAACCTGGTGGGTGCGGGCCTGTTCGGCTTCCTGATCAATCCGCCGCTGCCGCTGTACTACATGCAGGGCCTGAACCTGACACCCAACCATGGCCACACGGCGCTGTTCGGCGTGTACGGCATGCTCGGCATCGGCCTGATGCTGTTCTGCCTGCGCGGCCTGAAGCCGGACGTGGTGTGGAACGAAAARCTGCTGAAGACGGCGTTCTGGTCGCTCAACATCGGCCTGGGCGGCATGTCGCTGCTGACACTGTTGCCGCTGGGCATCCTGCAGCTCAACGCGGCGCTGGAGCACGGTTACTGGTTCGCGCGCTCGGCGGAGTTCATGCAGCAGCCGATTGTGGACATGCTGGTGTGGATGCGCGTTCCGGCCGACACGCTCTTCAGCGTGGGCGCCCTGTCGCTGGTGTGG
>NZ_JBGFFG010000135.1:0-7904 GCF_056175765.1 Pseudoxanthomonas sp. LjRoot204_2
ACGCCGGAAGCCCTGCTGGAGGAACTGGCGGAAGAGCTTGTGCTGTTGCGCGGCACCGATCCCGAGCAGGTCGACACCACGCTGATCGTGCACCCGGATGTGCTGACGGATTTCCTGGACTACAACGACTTCCTCGACAATGCCGATGCGGCCGTCGAGGCGCTCGACCTGCAAGGCGTCATCCAGGTCGCCAGCTTCCATCCGGACTACCAGTTCGCCGGCACGATGCCGGACGACATCAGCAACTACACCAACCGTTCGCCCTACCCCACCCTGCACCTCCTGCGCGAAGCCAGCATCGATCGCGCGGTGGAAGCCTTTCCGGACCCCGACATCATCGTCGAGCGCAACGTGAAGACGCTGGATGCGCTGGGACATGCGGGCTGGGCGAAGCTGTTTGCGGAGTGAGGACGAGGCTGCAGGATGGAGAAGTGATGTGGGAGCGACGTAAGTCGCGACGCTTTCAGCAATCATCAAACGGTCGCAGCCGTGTCGTTGCTTATCCAGACAGCATCCCACCACGCGTATTCCCCAACGCTGCATGCGAGTCCCGCACGCAGCGGATTCGCGACGACATATCGGGCGGTCGCAAGCACGCCGGATGCATCGCGCAACGCGCGATCATGAAACCCCTTCTCCCAGACCTGGCCGGTATCCGGATGACGCAAGCGGACGATCCTGGCGCTGTTCGATTTCAATCGCTGGACCAGCGTTGGCAGACTATCCAGTTCGCCCAGCTCGATCACGCCATGCCAATGATCCGGCATCAACACCCAGCACAGCAGTCTCGAGCGATACCACAGCCGTGAGCAGGTCATCGCGCGGCAGGCATCCATGGCCCGCCCTGGTTGCTTGAACAATGGCTTGCGTTCCGCTGTTGTGAAGGTCACCAAGTAGGCTCGACCGGGCTGGGAAACGCGCCCTTTTCTCAGATCCGAATATCCCGACATGCCAACCCTCCTGTAAAGGAGGTCAGCTTGGCGAACACCGCGCGAAGCGCCATCAGCGAATTCCCCAGCAGCGCCTCGGACTTTCGCTGAAACAGCTTCGCGACTTACGTCGCTCCCACGTCAGGTACGCGAAGACATCGCCAATCGCTGCTCCAGCAACAGTCGCGCATCATCCAGCGACGGCAGGATGAGATGGCCGAGCGCACGCACCGCATCGTCCGGCACCAGCAGGTCGGGAATCTGTATCGGGTACATGCCGGCTGCCAGTGCGGCACGCACGCCCGTGGGGGAATCCTCCAGTACCAGGCAGCGCGACGGCTCGATGCCGAGCGATCGCGCGGCCAGCAGGTAGATGTCCGGGGCAGGCTTGGGATGTTCGACGTCGCTGCTGGTGCAGATCGCATCGAACCGGGTCAGCAGGCCGGCAGCCTCCAGCTTCTTCAACGCCAGCGGACGGCGCGTCGATGTCGCCACCGCGCGCGGGATGCCCTGCACCTGCAGGAAGTCCAGCATCTCGATGATGCCCGGCCGGTGTGGCATGCCAGCCGCGACAACGGCGTCGTACAGCACATGCGAGCGTTGCAGGATCCGTTCTCGCTCCGCCTCGCCGACTGCCTCGTCCAGCAAGTGGCGGCACACGGCTTCGCTATGGCCGACCATCGACAGCCACAGCAGCTCGGGCAGATCGTGGCCGCGCTCGCGCGCCGCCTCCGCCAGGCACGCGATGATGGCGCGCTCACTGTCCAGCATTAGCCCGTCCATGTCGAAGATCACCGCCGCCGGCGTGAACGGCAGTGCCGGTATGCTCACGCGGTCGCCTCGAACAGCCGGCGCAGGTCATCCGCATCCAGGATGCGCCACTGGCCTTCCGGCAGCCCGTCCAGCGTCAGTCCACCCACCCGACTGCGATGCAGCGCCTCCACATGGTTGCCAACGGCGGCGAACATGCGGCGTACCTGGTGGTAGCGGCCCTCGGTGAGCGTCAGCTGCGCATGGCGCGGATCGATGACGTGCAGGCGGGCCGGCGCAAGCGGCGTCTGCTCCGATTCCAGCATCAGCGTGCCGCTGGCGAAGAGCACGCCTTCGTCGCCGCGCAGGTCCTGCGCCAGCGTCGCGTCGTAGACCTTGGGCAGGTTGGCCTTGGGCGAAATGATCCGGTGCAGCAGGCCACCGTCGTCGGTGAGCAGCAGCAGGCCACTGGTCTCGCGATCCAGGCGCCCGACCGTGGACAGTACCGGCGAGCGATCGCGGAACCGGGGCGGGAACAGGTCGTAGACGATGCGTCCGGTGTCCTTGGTCGAGCAGGTGTAGCCCACCGGCTTGTGCAGCAGGATCGCGACGCCCGGTGCAGGGTCGAGCGGCTCGCCATCCACGCGGATGGCGTCGTGGTCGACCGGATCATCGGCGTACAGCACCTCGCCTGCGGCGTCGGTGATGCGGCCTTCGCGGAACATCCACTGGACGTCCTTGCGGCTGCCGTAGCCGAGGTTGGCGATGTGCTTGACGATCTTCATGCGCTCACCGCCTCGCCTTGGTGGCGGCAATCACCTTGAAACCGTCACGCTCGCCGGCCACGCGCACGTCGCCGAAGCTGTCATTCAAGGTCTGCTCGTACGGCAGGTGGCGGTTGGCCACCAGCCACAGGCGCCCGCCCGGTTTGAGCGCGGCGGCCGCGGCGGTGATGAAGCGCTGGCCGATGTCCGGACGGTCCGCACGGCTTTGCGTGTGGAACGGCGGATTGCTGACGATGAAGTCGTAGCGCTGCGGCAATCCCGCGGTGACGTCGTGCCAGTGGAAATCGAGCGTTGCGCTCGCACCGGCATCCGCGAGGTTTGCCCTGGCCAGCGACAACGCGCGTGCCTCGGCCTCGTACAGATCGAGCGCGGCGATGCCGGGATTGCGCGCCAGCAGCGAGAGCGACAGGAATCCCCATCCCGCGCCCAGGTCGGCGCCGTGTCCGGCGATATCCGTCGGCAGGCATTCGACCAGCAGCGCAGAGGCCGGATCGATCCGGTTCCAGGCGAACACGCCCGGACGGCTGAGGTAGCGGCCACTCTCGATCCGGCGCGGCGCGTCCAGCGCCGACCATTGCGCGAGCAACGCGTCGTCGATGCTGTCCGCGCGCTTGCGCGTCCAGAACGTGCGGCAATGGAACTTGGTCAGCGTGCCGGCCAGTCCCGCGAGTTGCTTCAGGTCGGTTTCGCCCGACTTGGCGCCCTCGTTGTTGGTCATCGCGGCGACGACGACGCCATCCGGCGCCGCCAGTTGCACGGCGCGCGCAAGCAACGCGCGCGCTTCTTCGCGCTGGCGCGGCGGCAACACCAGCACCAGGGCGTAGCGCGTCGGTTCGACCGCTGCATCGGCGACGACGCGCAGGCCAGCGCGTTCCAGCAGTTCGGCGTCGGGACGGAAACTCTGTTCGCATACCAGCTGCGACAGCGGGAACTGGCGCAACGCGGCGCCATCGCGCGCGCGCAGGAACAGCACCGGCCTGGACGGCCAGGCGAGCACGCCCTGTGCGAAGGGCAGCATCAGGGCATCGAGAGCGGGATCGGAGAAAGGAGAGGCCACGATGCGACGCGCAGGCAGGGAATGAGGCGTCATTCTAACGGCAGCCACTCGCCACTGATTTCGCCGCCGCTGGTCGGGCATCGAAAATAAAATTAAAAAAGTGTTGCGCATCGCAAACAAGCGGCGTATTGTCCGCGCCCGTCGGCCACGTGGCCGTTTTTTCAGCAATCGAATTCTTCCCATGAAGCCCGCCTATTCCTTCGACAGCAAGCCCGCCCTGCAGCCATCGCGCTGCGGCCTGGCGCTGCGTGCGAACGGCAGCGACCTGCGCGATATCGAACGCGCACGGCACCTGGACTTCTGACATCCGGCTGACTCCCTGGGAGATCGGCCACCCCGATCTCCCGAGGAACGCGAACGCCCTCGGGTCGCCATACCCGGGGGCGTTTTGTTTTCAGCGTTCGCGGAGGATGCGCATGCATCGAGGTTCGTTTCTTTCCACCACGGAAGTTCCTTTCCGCCCTGGGGCATCCGGGTAGCGCGCGTGCGCGCCCCGATGCGGGGGCGCGGCTGCGACTGGCGCATGTGCGCTGCGTCGTGATGCCCCGACGCGGGCTGCACGTGGAGAGAACACCCACAAGGGCGCGTCGCGCCCGAACGGATTGCCGGTTGGCGACAGCCGGCAATGGGGAACATCGATCGAACACGCTACAGCGGTACGGGCTAGCGTCCCGTCCGGTGCGCGCGGCGCTGCCGTGGCGTATGCCGAAGCGTGGGAGACGGTGTTCCTCGAGCGGACGGAAGCTCAGAGGCAGAGCAGCGGCGCATGCCGTTGGCCACCGGTTCGAATCCGGTTCGTCCACCACTGGATAGCTCAGATGGGTAGAGCATCGGACAGTTAATCCGAGAGTCGCGGGTTCGAATCCTGCTCCAACACCAGACTGTAAATCTGGAATCAGGGACGCGAGTCCCCCCCAGGAAACGCCCCGTGCGGCGTGTCGTTCTTCTGCGATGGATTGCGGTTAGACGACGCACGCAGCGGGGTCGAAGCCGGCACCGCGCCCTCGACGCGGAGGCGCGCAGCGTTCGACGCAGTCCATGGACCGCGGCCTCGTTGCGATGCTTCCGCCGACAGCGCCGATCGCCCGCATCGCCTCCGTCCAGGGGCGTTTCCACCTTCTTCCGCCGATCGCGAATCGCGATGGGCACCGTTCGTCGCGGGATTCGATCCACCGCGGCGATCCGTTGGATCCGGATCGAACCACCAGAGCCAACAAGGAGAACAACGCCATGTTCTGGACCAAGAGGGTCGTGATCGGTGACGGCGAGCGCGGCCTGGTGTATCGCAACCGTCGGTTCGAGCAATTGCTCGCGCCCGGCGTGTACCGCTGGTTCGACCCGATGGGTCGGATCGAGGTGCGCACCTTCAACATCGCCGCACCGGAATACGCTGGCCACGATGTCGACGCGCTGATCGCGTGCCTCGGCGAGCGTCTGGGCGACACCTTCGTTCTCGCCGACATCGGCGTGGACGAGGTGGGTCTGGTGCTGAAGAACGGCAAGCTGGAAGACGTGCTGCCACCCGGCACGCGGCGCCTGTACTGGATCGGCCTGGTGAAGGTCGACGTGCAGGCGGTGGCGCTCGCCACGCCGGACGTGGACGTCGCCGTCGCGCGGCGCCTGCGCCAGCTGGGTGCGCTGTCGAGGCTGGCGGTGGTGGCCGATGTGCCGGCGGAGTTCGCCGGCCTGGTGTTCATCGACGGCAAGCTCGAGCGCACGCTCGCCCCGGGCAGCTACGCCTTCTGGAATTTCCAGAAGAACGTGGTCGTGGACATCGTCGACCTGCGCGTGCAGGCGATCGAGGTCTCGGGCCAGGAGCTCCTGACCCGCGACAAGGTAAGCCTGCGCGTGAACCTGGCCGCCAGCACCCGCGTCACCGACGTCGTGGCCGCGCGCACCAAGGTCGCGAAGGTCGGCGACTTCGTCTACCGCGAGCTGCAGTACGGCCTGCGCAAGGCGGTCTCCGCCAAGACGCTGGACGAACTGCTGGGCGACAAGGCCTCGCTGGACGCCGACATCTTCGCCTACGTGCGCGGCCAGATGGCCGGGCTCGGCGTCGAGGTGCTGGGCGTGGGCGTGAAGGACGTGATCCTGCCGGGCGAGATGAAGGAGATCCTCAACGGGGTGGTGCAGGCGGAGAAGACGGCGCAAGCCAACGTGATCCGTCGCCGCGAGGAGGCGAACGCCACGCGTTCCCTGCTCAACACCGCGAAGCTGATCGACGAGTCGCCGGTGCTGATGCGCCTGAAGGAGCTCGAGGCCCTGGAGAAGGTCACCGAGAAGATCGACAAGCTCACCGTGTTCGGCGGCCTGGATGGCGTGCTGAAGCAATTGGTGACATTGAAGTAGCAAACCGTGGCGGCCGCATGGACGCGGCCGTCGCGGTCCACAAGGATGAAAGGACGACACATGCGCAACGACATGTTCAAGGTCATCGTGGAGCGGCCGCGACGCGGCGGAAGTTACGCCCGCGAGCGTGCGCCGCACGCCGACGATGAGGGCGCGCCGATGCAGGAAAGCCTGCGCTGGCGCCACCAGCACCGGAAATGGCTCAACGAGAATCTGCGACCGCTGGAACGCTACCTGCACGGACAGGTCGGCAGGCCGTGGGACAAGGTGTATTCGGAGATCTGTGCCGGCATCGATCGGCGAAGCACCGTGCAGCAGCACATCCACCAGCACCTGGCCGATTTCGTGGCGATGCGGCTGTCGATCATCGATGGCCGGCTGCACTGGCTCAAGGGCTGGGGACAACCGACGCCGTTGGCCGACCGCTGGGCACCGAAGCTCTACGTGGATCCCGCGACGGGACTGCTGCGCCGCAATCGCGAACGCGAGCAGCTTCGTCGGCAGGAACGGGTAACGTGGTCGATGCTCGAACAGACGCCGGACCGCATCGACTTGGGGCCGCTGCGTCAGCTGCACCGCCTGAAGGGCATCTGGTACGAGGTCGAGTTGGCCTTGATCCCGCCCGCCGGTCGTGGCCGAGGCGTCGCCGACGTGGTGCGAGGCTGCACCGTCGTCGCGTACGGCCATCGGGGTGCAGGGCGATCCGTCGTCCACGGCGATCGGGCGCTCTACGGGAGCAATGAGGTCTACGCTCGCCACAAGCGACAGCTCGGTACACGCGAACTGCGCGTGCATCGACTCCACAACACGCAATGAAAGAGATCCGTCCGGGGCGCCGATGCTCGCGGACGAAAGGAAAAGGAACATGAGCACTACGTTTGAACTGCTGCACGCCGAGGGCAGCACCACGCCGATCAAGGGCTGGGTGCGCGGCGTGCCCCTGGACCAGGGCGCCCACGAGCAGCTGCGGAACATCGCGGCCGTCCCCTTCGTCGGCCCGTGGGTCGCGGTCATGCCCGACGTGCACCTGGGCAAGGGCGCGACCGTGGGCTCGGTCATCCCGACGCGCGGCGCCATCATTCCGGCGGCGGTCGGCGTGGACATCGGCTGCGGCATGGCCGCGGTGCGGACCACGCTGCGCGCGAAGGACTTGCCGGACAACCTGGCGCAACTGCGCTCGAGCATCGAGCGCAGCGTGCCGGTCGGCAACGGGCGCGGCGGGGAGCACTGGAAGCTGCCGGACAGCATCCGCACGCGCATCACGCAGTCGGGACTGGAACCACGCCTGGAGGCGATCAAGCAGAAGCACCGCAAGATCCGTACCGACAAGCTGGATCGCCAGATCGGCACGCTGGGCGGCGGCAACCACTTCATCGAGATCTGCCTGGACGAGGCCGATGCGGTGTGGGTGATGCTGCACAGCGGTTCGCGCGGCACCGGCAACCTGATCGGCAACTACTTCATCGAGCGGGCGCGCGAGCAACTGGCGCACCGTGTGCTGGGCTTCCACCTGCCGGACAAGGACCTGGCCTTCTTCATGGAGGGCGAGCCCTTGTTCGACGACTACGTGGAAGCGGTCTCGTGGGCGCAGGACTACGCCCGCGAGAACCGCGAAGCGATGATGTCGCGCGTACTGGCGGAGATGCGCCACCGTCTGCCGAAGTTCCAGTTGGAGAAGATGGCGGTGAACTGCCACCACAACTACGTGCAGAAGGAAACGCATGGCGGCGTGGACCTGCTGGTGACCCGCAAGGGCGCGGTGAGCGCGCGCGCAGGCGAGCTGGGGATCATTCCCGGCAGCATGGGCGCAAAGAGCTTCATCGTGCGCGGCAAGGGCAACGCGGACAGCTTCCACAGCTGCAGCCACGGCGCCGGCCGCGTGTTGAGCCGTACCGCGGCGCGCCAGCAGATCACGCTGTCGCAGCACCGCGAGGCGACGGCGCACGTCGAATGCCGCAAGGACGCCGGCGTGATCGACGAATCACCGGCGGCCTACAAGGACATCGACGCGGTAATGTCGGCGCAGAGCGACCT
>NZ_JBGFFG010000136.1:0-7903 GCF_056175765.1 Pseudoxanthomonas sp. LjRoot204_2
GTCGAAACTCGACCAGTGGCTGCCGGCGCGCCTGCGCAAGCGCGCCAGCGCGCTGTATTCGGTCACCCTGTCGCTGGCCGGCGGCCTGCCGACCTCCGATGTGGATCTCCTGCTGCGTATCGCCGGCGCCTGTCGCGACGGGTTCCGCCTGCGCATGCACTACCGCGACCGCAGCCAGCGTGCCACCGAACGCCTGATCGAACCGCTGCGCCTGGTGCACACGGGCAGCCGCTGGTATCTGGTGGCCTGGGACCTGAAGCGGGAAGACTGGCGTACGTTCCGCGTCGATCGCGTGGAGGCGCTGCACGACACCGGCACGCAGTTCCCGCCCCGCGCGTTCCCGGGCGACGTCGCCGACTACGTGGCCAAGTCCATCACGCAGCCGTTCACCCGCTTCCAGGTCAGGCTGCGGTTGCCGGGTTCCATCGAAGAACAGGCCGCGCGCGTGCCGCCGTGGTGCGGGATCCTCGAGGCCGGCGATGCGGACCATTGCATGCTCGAGCTCGGGGCGGAATCCGTCGATGCGCTGCTCGCGCTGATGGCGCTGATCGGCCCGGACTTCGAGATCGTCGATGATCGTGGACTGCTGCCCGACCTGCGGGCGGCATCGGCCCGCCTGGGCGCGACGCTGGCGGCGGCCTGAAAGGGAAGGTTCGGCACGCCGCGCGTCCGGCGCGCACGATGCCGGGGCCGCTCAGGCGGTGTAAGCCTGCGTCAGCGTATTCAGATGGACGCGCTCGGCATCGCGCAGGAAAGGCGCCACCAGCATCATCACCTGCACGATGCCCTGCCGGATGGCGGCCTGCTCATCCTTTTCGCCACGCGCGGAGGCATAGTTGAGCCAGAACGTCGAGACCACCAGCACGTTGGTGGCGGTGGCGGCGAGTTCCGCCGCCGAGGCCCGCATCACGCCCGCGTGTCCCATTCCCCGCATCACCGCATGCGCGCTGTCGTCGGCGCGCTTGAGGATGCGCGCGAAGCGCATGCGCAGCCGCCGGTTGCGGCTGAGTATCTCGACCAGATCGCGGTAGAGGAACCGGTAGTCCCAGATGCACTCGAACACCAGGTGCAGCTGCAGCCAGATGTCTTCGAGGCCCGGCAGGCGCTCGGTGGGCGGGGTCAGTGCGGCGTCCATGCGCTCTTCGTACCGTGCGAAGAGCTGCTCGATGATGTCGTCCTTGTTGCGGAAGTGGTAGTACAGGTTGCCGGGGCTGATCTCCAGCTCGTCGGCGATGTGGTTCGTCGTGACGTGAGGCTCGCCCTGTGTGTTGAACATCGCCAGGGCGGCGTCGAGGATGCGCTGGCGCGTGTCGCGTGCCACTACGCGATGAGCTTCTTCACCAGGTCCACGTACTTCTTCTGCGCGTCTTCCTGCGGAGTACCCTTCAGCTTGGCCCAGGCTTCGTACTTGGCCGTACCGACGAAATCGAAGAAGCCCGGCTTGTCGCCCTTCACGTCGCCCTCGGCGCCCTGCTTGTACAGGCCGTACAGGCGCAGCAGCGTGTCGTTGTCCGGACGCTCCGACAGCGTCTGGATGTCCTTGGATGCCTGTTCGAATGCGCTCTTCAGATCTGCCATGGATGATCCCTCCCAGTGATCGGGGCCATCTGACCACGGGTGGTGGGGGCGGTCAATCCGTGACGGGATTGTCGAACGTGGGCCGCTCTGGCAAGTTAGCCCGCAGRGCGGTCGGAGGGGCTGGCCCACACAACTCGAGGGATGGGTCGTCATGAGCTATTTCGTCACGGGCGCCACGGGATTCATTGGCCGCTATCTGGTCGGCAACCTCCTCAAGCGCAGCGGGACGGTCCACGTGCTGGTCCGCAAGGACTCGCAGAAGAAGTTCGACGCCATCGCGAAGAAAGCGGGCTGGGACATGAAGCGCGTGGCGGTGGTGCACGGTGACATGACCAAGCCGAAGTGCGGCCTGACCCCCGCCCAGTTGCGTGCCCTCACCGGCAAGGTGAAGCATTTCTTCCACCTGGCCGCGGTCTACGACCTGACCGCCAGCCGCGAAGCGCAGCAGGCAGCCAACATCGACGGCACGCAGCACGCACTCGACCTGGCGGCGGCGCTGAAGGCCGGCTGCTTCCACCACACCAGTTCCATCGCCGCCGCCGGCCTGTACCCGGGCATCTTCCGCGAGGACATGTTCGAGGAAGCCGAAGGCCTGGACGATCCCTACCTGCGCACCAAGCACGACTCCGAAGGCCTGGTGCGCAAGGAAACCCGCATCAAGTGGCGGATCTACCGCCCCGGCATGGTCGTCGGCCACTCGAAGACCGGCGAGATCGACAAGATCGATGGCCCGTACTACTTCTTCACCCTTATCAAGAAGCTGCGCGAACTCCTGCCGCAGTGGGTGCCGGTGCTCGGCATCGAGGGGGGGCGCATCAACATCGTGCCGGTGGATTTCGTCGCCGACGCGATGGACCATATCGCGCACAAGCCGAAGCTGGACGGGCACACCTTCCACCTGACCGACCCGGAACCCATGCGCGTCGGTGAGGTGCTCAACACGTTCTGCCGCGCCGGCCACGCGCCGGAGATGACCATGCGCATCGATGCGCGCATGTTCGCCTTCGTGCCGGGCAGCATCCGCATGGCCGTGGGCAACCTGCCGCCGGTGCGCCGTTTCATCGGCATGCTGCTGCGCGATTTCAAGATCCCGAAAGAGGTGTTGAAGTTCATCACCTATCCGACGCGCTTCGACAGCCGCGAGACGGAGCGGGCGCTGAAGGGCAGCGGCATCGCCGTGCCGCGGCTGGACGACTATGCGTGGCGCCTGTGGGACTACTGGGAGCGCCACCTCGACCCGGACCTGTTCATAGATCGCTCGTTGAAGGGGAAGGTGCGCAACAAGGTGGTCGTCATCACCGGCGGTTCCTCCGGCATCGGTCTGTCCACCGCCCAGCGCGTGGCCGAAGCGGGCGCGACCACGATCATCGTGGCGCGTGGCGAAGAGGAACTGTTCAAGGCCCGCGACGACATGAAGAAGGCGGGCGGCAAGGTCTTCGCCTACACCGCCGACCTGGCGGACATGGCCGACTGCGACCGGCTGGTGAAGACCGTGCTCGACGAGCACGGCCAGGTCGACATCCTGATCAACAACGCCGGCCGCTCGATCCGCCGTTCCATCGAGGCCAGCTACGACCGTTTCCATGATTTCGAGCGCACCATGCAGCTGAACTACTTCGGCAGCATCCGCCTAATCATGGGCTTCCTGCCGAAGATGACCGAGCGTCGAAAGGGCCACATCATCAACATCAGTTCGATCGGTGTGCTGGCGAACTCGCCGCGCTTCTCGGCGTATGTCGCATCGAAGGCGGCGCTGGACGCGTTCAGCCGCTGCGCGCAGGGCGAGCTGTCGGGCAAGGGCATCAGCTTCACCACCATCAACATGCCGCTGGTGAAGACGCCGATGATCGCGCCGACCAAGATGTACGACAGCGTGCCGACGCTGTCGCCGGAGGAAGCGGCCGACCTGCTGGTCAAGGCGATCATCGAGAAGCCCAGCCGCATCGCGACCCGCCTCGGCATCTTCGCGGCCCTCGTCAATGCGGTGGCGCCGAAGGCGTACGAGGTGGTGATGAACACGGCCTTCGAGCTGTTCCCCGATTCCGCCGCCGCCAAGGGCGACCGCAAGGCGCTGAAGGAGTCCGCGCCGAGCCAGGAACAGATCGCGTTCGCGTCGCTGATGCGGGGCGTGCACTGGTAGTGGCGTCGCGCCGGGCCGGCGCGGCGTCGCCATCGATGCCGATCGCGCGGCAGCGAACGCAGCGGAGCAAGCTCCGCTCTACGCGTCCCGGGGATCCGTCCACCGCAGCGGCACCGCTTGCATGTTCCGCATGTGCAGCGCGAGCGGCTCGATCCGCGACCATAGAAACTCCCGCAGTTCCGTGTCCGCCACCGTCTCCGTCATGGCGCCGTGGAAGCAGGCCAGCCAGCCGCTGGCTTCCTCCATGCCGATCCGGAACGGCAGGTGGCGGGCGCGCAGCATCGGCGCGCCGTGTTTCCGGGTGAACAATGGCGGCCCGCCGAGCCAGCCGCTGAGGAACTCGAGCAGCTTCTGCTMGCTGCCCTCAAGCGTATCCGGATGCTGCGCGCGGACCGCGGCCGCTTCCGGCAACGTGTCCATCAACGCATACATGCGCTGCGTCATCCGGCGCAGGCCGGCTTCGCCGCCGATGCGGTCGTAAGGCGTGGGTTCGGGGACGTCGGTCATGGGGCAAAGCGTGGGGGCCGTGTGGCCATCATCCCGGGAGCGACATGGCACGCACAGCGACGGAGTGTCGCGGTGCGCCGGCGATCACATCGTCTTGCACTGGCGCCAGCGCACCGGCTCGCTGCTTCCCGGTGGCGGATTGAGCTGCACGCGGGTCGCGCGCAGGGCCGGGTAGCGCTCGAGTTCCAGGCAGATCCACGGCCAGATGTCCTTCTCGCTGGCGACGCGATCGATGCTCAGCGTCAGCTTGGTCTGCCAGACGCCGCGCGTGATGCCGGGGGTCTTGGACAGCGCCTTGAGCACGTCGCGCATCTGCACCTCCAGTTCCTCCTCCGTCGGTTCCCGGAACGTGGCCTGCGGGGCGGTGACGGTGGGTGGCGGTGGTGTGCTCGGGCGGGCCGAGGACGCAGGCGGCACCGCAGCGGGCACGTCGTCCATCGACGCCGGATGTCCGCTGGACCAGGCGACCATCGCCAGCGCGCCCAGGGCGACCGCGCCCAGCCAAGAGATGCCCGTATGGCGCTTGGCACGACCGCTGGCGTACTGATCGATCTGTTCGCGCAGCGCGGGTTCGATCAGGTGGCGTACCTGCGGCCACAGGCGGGGGCCGTCGAGCAGTTCGATGTTCGTGCCCTGCGCCGCATCGCGGCCTTCCTTTTCCACCTTGCCTTCGGTGGCGAGGATGCCGCCCTGTGCGGCGCCCAGGCGAATGCTGGCCGCCAGTTCATGGACCGGCGCGGCGGCGATCCGATAGGCAGACCCATGCTTGCAGGACAGCAGCCAGCGCTCGTCGCCGCGATGCAGCAGGAAGGTCGACTGTGGTTCGCGGGATTCCTGCGGTTCGGGCGAGGCCTCCACCAGTCCGCGGCCGGCCATCGCGGCCAGGACGAGCTTGGAGAATTCGCGCCAGCGCAATCCGGACAGCGCATGCAGGCCGTAGGTCATTTCATCGCGGGGGCGACGCACCAGCCAGAGATAGGCGGTCGCCGCGATGCCGCTCACCAAGGTGACGGCCAAGCCAAGGAGCCAAAGGGACATGCGTCGCGGATGCGTTGTTGTTATTAGGACCGCGATTCTACCGGGCCGGCCCGGCGCGTGTCTTTCGATGGCCGCTCGGCGTCGCGGAATGCAGGCAAAGAAAAGCCCGCCAGTCCGAAGCCGTAAGGGGAGGGGAGCAAACGAACTTCGATGGACTGGCGGGCGGAATGATTGTTACGCCATTCGATGGTGCTGCGCAACAAAATTTTGTTCAGAAAAGCCTGCAAAAACGCGCTGCAGCCTTATGGTGCAGCCTTCTTGCGCGATGCACGTTTGGCGGGCGTTTTCTTCGCGGCGGGCGCCGCTTTTTTGACGCTGGCCTTGCGCGGGCGTGCCGCACGGGCCGACTTCGCCGCAGGCGCGCCGCCGAGCTTGCGCAGCTCGGCATTCAACGCATCGACGCGGTCGATCAGCGCGGAGAGGTCTTCGCGGCTGGGGACCTCGAGTCTGCGCAGCGCGCGGTGCACGCGCTCTTCGAAAACCTTCTCGAGGCGATCCCACGTATCCGATGCGCGCTCGCGCGCCTGCCCGACCGTGGTCTCCACCGCATCCCGCATGGCCTGCGCCTTGCCGCCGGCCGCCTTGCGCGTGATGTGCTCCAGCGACAAGCCTTCCTTCACCAGCGTTTCGAACAGCTTGGTGCCCTCGGCCTGCGCGCGGCCGAACGCCCCGACGCCCGCCAGCCACACCTGCTGCGCCGATTCGCCCAGGCGCCTGGACATCTGCTCGGCCTGCGCCTGCAGGTCGTCGTTGCGGGAAGCGGAAGCGGTCTTCTTGCGTGCGGATTTCTTCAGCGTGGCCATGGCGTTCCGTCGTTCGTTGGAGAAAGGAGTGCGCGCCAGAATCGACGGCGCGTCTAGAGTTTTCACACCAGCCGGTGATGTGTCCGTGATCGGCTCAGGAACTGCGCGTCGCGCGCCGGCGCGACACCAGCTGGTCGACATCGTCCAGGGCGCGGCGCAGGCGGGCCGTGGTCTCGGTCATGCGCGGGGTCACGTCGAGTCCGTCCAGGATCGAACGGTGGCGGTCGCTGACGATGTCCTCGTTGTAGCGGATGCCATGGGCGGCCAGCATCGGCTTGAGCACGGCGGCGCGCTTGCGCAGGTCGGCCAGCGTATTGCGGTAGGCCAGCTGGCACACGCGGTGGCGCGAGGAAAAGCTGAAAAGGTTGGTGAAGAACAGTTCGCTGTCGTCCGAGTTCGGTTCGAACACCAGCTGATCGATGTCCGGGTAGCGATGCGGGTACTTCTCCATGCCGATCTGCATGCGCGACTGCAGCAGCGTGCGCAGCGTCTGCGACAACACGGCGGGCAGGCCGCCGCTGGCGAGGCCGACCTGTTCGGCCTGGTCCGCCTGCGGTGCGGCCTGGTTGGCATCGAACGGCACCAGCGGGTTGATGCCGATCATCAGGTCGATGCCACGGTCCAGCACGGTGCTGGCGTGCATCGTGCGGCGGAGGGCGCCGTCGAGGAAATGGCGGCCGCCGATCTCCACCGGCGGATACAGGCCGGGCAGGGCGGAGCTGGCCTGCACGGCGCGCGAGATCGGGATGTCGTCCCAGCCCTCTTCGCCGAACCGCACGGCCTCGCCGCTGTCCAGATCGACCGCGACCACGAACAGGTCCGCGTCCAGGGTGCGGAAATCGTTGCTGCGGCCGCGGCGGCTGAAGATGTCGCGCAGGAAGCGTTCGACCTCTTCGTTGTCGAAGATGCCGGTCGGCACCAGGCCACCGAAGCGGAGGAACAGGTCCGACCAGCGGGTGGCGCGGCGCGGATTCCGCAGCAGGCGTTGCAGCCAGTCGGCATACAGGCCCGGCAGGCTCGCGGCGCGGCGCAGGTACTCGCCGACATTGGGGCGCAGGAAGGTTTCCGGGCGGAACTGGGCGTCGTCGCTGGTGCCGGTGATGAAGATGCGGCACATCTCGGCCGTCCCCATGCGGTTGGCCAGCCCCGCCGCGAGGAAGGCACCGGAACTGACGCCCACGTAGCAGTCCATCCGGGTCAGGTCCAGGCCGTCCAGCGCTTCGTCCAGGGCGCGCAGCGCGCCGAGTTCGTACATGCCGCCGATGGGGCCGCCGCCGGCGATGGCCAGTCCGATCTTGCCGTTGTGGCCCCGTTGCCGCGCGCTGTGGATCGAAAGCATGTACTACCCGTGATGACGTTGCCGGCCGAGTGTAGCCGACCGGTCGCCGGCTTGCGGTGGTCGCGCCTGGCCGGGATCATGGCGCCATGGCCCGAGGAAATCCGTTGATCGAACGCGTCGGCAGGCGCCTGGCCTGGCACCAGGCGGCGCACGACCCGGCCCGCGAGCCGCGCAACCGGCTGCGCTGGCTCCCCGAAGTCCGGCGATGGCAGGCCGCCCGCCTGGAGGCCAGCTTCGCCCATTTCCTGAATGACCCGACACGACGGGCGGCGGCGATGTTTTTCCTGACCGATGTCTACGGCGACCATGATTTCAGTGGTCGTGATGCCAATGTCGCCAAGGTGATGCCGATGATGCAGCGCCTGTTGCCGGGCGCGGTGCTGGAGACGGTGGCGCACGGCATCGAACTGGGCGTGCTGACGCATGCGCTGGACATGCGCATGGCCGAGGCGCTGCATCGCTTGGCGCCCCAGCGTCGCAAGCTGGACGCGCGCCTTT
>NZ_JBGFFG010000137.1:0-7899 GCF_056175765.1 Pseudoxanthomonas sp. LjRoot204_2
CCGCGTCCTTGGCCTGCTGTTCCGCCGCGAGCGCCTGCTCGACCTGTTCCGCCTCGCCACGATAGCGTGCGTAGAACGCGTTGAATTCCGCGCGCGCCAGGCGGAACACCGACTGGCTTTCGTCGAAATCCGCGACCAGTCGCTGCACCGTGTCCTTGACCTTCTCCAGCAACAGGCGCTGCGACTCGGTCTGCCCCGGATTGCCGTCACATGCCTCGACCAGGACGTTGAGCAGCCGGCGCGCGGGATGGGTCGCATGCAGGAACAGCTTGCGGTCCTGCAGCGCGACCTTGGTCATCGGCGCCATCAGCCGGCCCAGAAGCTGGACCTGTTCGCTGGTCAGGTGGCTTTCCCGGAAGATGACTTCGAACAGCATGCCGACGAGGTCGACGACGTTCTCGTCCGCCTCGGAGATCGCCACGGCCTCGGGTGCGACGCCGAGCTGCGCGGCCTGCAGGAAGATCTGCTGCTTGAACGCCGCCTGCAGTCGGTCGGGACGGGCGAGGATCTCCGCGTGCACCTCGGCGGGCGCGATCTGCAGCAGCGTCAGGGCGACGATGAGCTCACGCTGTGACAGCGAGGTGCGTTCAGCCGTGCGCGCGACGCCCTGGTTGCGRGCGCGCTGCAAGCGCGATTCTTCCAGCAACTGGTGGAGCGCGGGCGGCAGCGAGGCGGTCGCGTCCGGGCCGGTGGCCGCCTCGGCGTCACCGTGGTCCCAGGACACGAAGAAGCGCGTCATCCAGTCCGGTTCGCTGGTCGCCTCGTCGCCGGCGGACGGAATCGCCAGCGCCCGGCGCATGCGAGGAGACGAGGTGTCCTGCGCCCCCAGCCTGCGGACCAGGCGCGCGTGCATGGATTCGTAGATGGGCCCGACCAGTTCCACGAGTTCGCGCTCGCAGCACTGCATGGCCAGCGCCCGCACGTTGCCGGGCAAGGCCGCGCGCGCGAATCCCTGGTAGGCGGCCATCGCGATGCGCGCCGGCGAATAGGGTCCCAGGCCGGGATCCAGCCGCACCCCCATGTCCAGCCAGGTCAGGTAGCCGTTCAGGCGCAACAGCTCGGACTGCCACTCGCGCGCGATCACCTCCGCGAGATGTTCGGTGGCCAAGCGGACATCCAGTTCGTCCTCCTCCACCAGGCCCAGGCTGGCGCCGGTCTTCTCCGTGCCGAACTGCGCCGGTGCCTGATCGCCCGTCGCCGCTGCCTGCCATGCCGCGTCGAGGTCCTCGCGGAATCCGCGCAGGATGGCCTCGCGCCGTTCACGCAGCGCCAGCAGGCCGTCGAGATAGGGGCCACGGTCCACCTCGCTCTGTTCCAGGCGATCCAGCATCGGCTGGCGCAGGCCGTCCACCACATCGGCGAACGCGGCCTGCAGCGGTGGCTGCATCGCGTCGCGCAGCAGCTCGACGAGCTGGTGGCCGGAGGTGRGAAGGGGCGGTGGCGTGGCGGGCATTGCGTCGTTCGGTCGGCCAGGTTGTCCGCTGCGACCCGTCCTGCAGTGAGGAGCCGTGCGTGGCGCGGACCGTGGTGCATCCGCTGCGATTAAACTCATGCACCGCTAATGTGCACTGAATCCCACTATAAGGCGCCTCGATGCTCACTGAAAGTCTGTTGCAGGGATTGGACGCGCGACGCTCCGTACCTTCCAAGCAATTGGGCGAACCCGGCCCGGACCGTGCGACCCTGCTCCGCATGCTGGCCTCCGCGGTCCGCGTCCCCGACCACGGCAAGCTGGTGCCGTTCCGCTTCATCCATCTTCACGGCGATGCGCGCCATGCACTGGGCGATGCGCTGGCGGCGCGCACCCGCGCGCTGGACCCCGATGCGCCCGATGCGGCGGTGGAGAAGGACCGCGGTCGTTTTTCCAGCGCGCCGGACATCGTCACCGTCGTCGCGCGCCTCGCGCCCGGCCACAAGGTGCCCGAGCTGGAACAACTGCTGACGGCCGGCAGCGTCTGCTTCGCCCTGCTGCAGGCCGCGCAGGCGTTCGGCTTCGGCGCGCAATGGCTGACCGGATGGATGGCCTATGACGCGCACGTGGCGCGGCGGCTGGGGCTGGTGCAGGACGAGAGGATCGTGGGCTTCATCCACATCGGCACGCCGCGGCTGCTGGCGCCCGAGCGGGAGCGGCCGGATCCCGCTGCGCTGTTGACCGTCTGGAATCCCGATGCCTGATCCGTCGCACCCGCGCCCGCTGTACCTGGTGGATGCGAGCCTGTACGTGTTCCGCGCCTGGCATTCGATGCCGGATGAGTTCCAGGACGCCGACGGCTGGCCGACGAATGCCGTGCACGGGTTCGCGCGCTTCCTGCTCGAGCTGCTGGAGAAAGAGCGGCCCGCGCACATCGCCGTCGCCTTCGACGAAGCCCTCGACAGCTGCTTCCGCAACCGGCTGTACCCCGCCTACAAGGCCAACCGCGACCCTGCACCGGAAGAACTGCGGCGCCAGTTCACGCACTGCAAGGCACTGTGCGCCGCGCTGGGCCTCAGCGTGCTGGCGCATGGCGAGTACGAGGCGGACGACCTGATCGGAAGCGCGCTCCACGAAGCGCGGCCACGGGGATTCCGCGGCGTCATCGTGTCCGCCGACAAGGATCTGTCGCAGTTGTTGCAGGAACACGACGAGCAGTGGGACTTCGCGCGCGGGCAGCGCTGGGGCGCCGCCGGCGTGAAGGCGCGCCACGGCGTGGAGGCGCGGCAGATCGCCGACTACCTGGCGCTGACGGGCGATGCGGTGGACAACATTCCCGGCGTCACCGGTATCGGCGCCAAGTCGGCTGCGGTGCTGCTGGCGCACTTCGGCGACCTCGACACCCTGCTCGCGCGGATGGACGAAGTCGCGTTCCTGCGCCTGCGCGGTGCCGCCACGCTGGCCGTGCGCCTGCGCGAGCAACGCGAGCATGCGCTGCTGTGGCGGCAGCTCACGACCATCGTGCTGGATGCGCCGCTGGGCGACATCGGCGCGGGCCATGCGCGCGGCCAGGCGGACGGCGACATGCTGGCCGGACTGTCCGATGCCTTGCGCTTCGGCCCGATGACGCGACGCCGCCTGCGCGTGGCGGCAGGACTGGAACCGCCGGCGTACTGACCGTCTGTCAAACGTCATCGGCAACCGATAGCATCGCCGCATGGACAAACGCGACGACGACAAGCGAAAGGTGCCCGCCAGCGTGGTCTGGCAGGGCAAGTACCAGCGCATGATGGTGCGCGGCACCTGGGAATACGTGGAGCGCGCGCACGCAGGCGGACTGGCGGCCATCATCATCGCGGTGACACCGGACGACGAAGTGCTGTTCGTCGAACAGTTCCGCGTGCCGCTGCAGGCGCGCACGATCGAGATGCCGGCCGGCCTGGTCGGTGACATCCACGCCGGCGAGTCGATCGAGGTGTCCGCGGTGCGCGAGCTGGAGGAAGAAACCGGCTGGACCGCCGACCATGCGGAGGTGCTGATGATCGGCCCCACCTCGTCGGGCAGCAGCAGCGAGCGGATCGCCTTCGTGCGTGCCACCGGCCTTCGCAGGGTCGGCGAAGGTGGCGGCGATGGCGACGAAGACATCACGGTGCACGCCATCCCGCGCGTGCGGGCAGCCGCCTGGCTGGCGCAGAAGATCGGCGAGGGCTATGAACTCGACGCCAAGCTCTGGGCCGGCCTGTGGATGATCGACCACACCCTCGACGGCACGCCGCGCAGCTGACCGCTACGTCGCGTTGACGCCGTATCCCGCCAGGCGCCAGATGCCGCTTTCCTCGCGGCGCAGCGTGATGACTTCGCGATGCGGCGTTCCACGTCCGCCGAACGCCACCGCGAATTCCAGCATCGCGTACGTCCCCGGCAACTGGTCGGCGCGCGTGGCGGGCCGACCCACTCGCACCGCTGTCCAGCGGCGCCCGGTGCCGCGACCGAGCACGTCATGCCGGTGCGCCAGCGAATGGATGAAGGCATCGCGCGGCATCGAGTGCCGGATCGCATCCGACGCCGCGTCCCACAGCACGCCGTGATGACCCTGTTCGATCGCCTGGATGAAACGCATCGCCGCCATGCCCAGCCGCGGGATGTCGACATCTTCCAGCCCGATCCTGCCCTCGCCCGCCTGCCCTGCTTCCACCATCGCCCTGCACGTCCGCATCGTCTGGTCGCCGCCACGCGACCGGCCGCGAGGCACCCCTCCGTCTCGTTCGCAGGTGGATGCGGCGACCGGACAGCCTGCGTGCAGCCCTGAGGCGCCTTCGCTCTAGGGGCCGGCGAGATGCTTGCGGAAGAACGCCAGCGTCCGTTGCCAGGAGAGTTCGGCGGCCGCGGCGTCGTAGCGCGGCGTGGTGTCGTTGTGGAACCCGTGGTTCACGCCGGGATACATGTGCGCCGTGTACGCGACGCCGGCGTCCTTGAGCTGCTGTTCGTACGTAGGCCACCCCGCGTTGACGCGCGTATCCAGCTCGGCAAACTGCAGCAGCAGYGGCGCGCGGATGCGCGATGCTTCCTCCGCCGACGGCTGGCCGCCGTAGTACGGTACGCCGGCATCGACGAGCTCCGGCAGGCGCGCGGCCAGCACGTTGGTCACCAGCCCGCCGAAGCAGAAACCGACCACGCCGAGCTTCCCGTTGCCGCGCGGCAGCGCCTGCGCGAAGCGCGCGGCGGCTTCGAGATCGGCCATGACCTTCGCGCGGTCCAGCGTGGCCTGCAACTCACGACCCTTGTCGTCATTGCCGGGATACCCGCCCAGCGGATACAGCGCGTCAGGCGCGAACGCGATGAAGCCGGCCACGGCAAGGCGACGCGCGACATCCTCGATGTACGGATTCAGTCCGCGGTTCTCGTGCACCACCAGCACGACCGGATGCGGTCCCGGCTCGCGCGGCATCGCCAGCAAGCCGCGTCCTTCGCCATGGCCCTGCGGTGCCGGGAACGTGCGGTAGACGGTGGTGATGCGCGGATCGTCCGCGGCCACCTGCGCAGCGAACGCGTACTGCGGCGCCAACGCCGCGAGCAACGCGGCTGCCGTCGTRCCGCCGACGGCGAACCGGGCCGCACCCGACAGGAAGCCGCGCCGGTCGACCCGACCGTGGACGTAATCGTCGTACAGGTCCAGCAGGCGCTGGTCGAAGGCGGAAGCGGTGGCGCGCGACGAATCCATGAACTTCTCTCCGGTGCGGCGGTGGCCCGTCAGGCGAAGGCGTCCGTCGCGCGCACCAGCGCGTCGACGTTCTCGGCCTCGAACGCGGAATGACCAGACGCCGGCGTGATCTCGAGCCTCGCCTTCGGCCAGGCCTTGTGCAGGTCCCACGCGTTGGCGACCGGGCAGACCACGTCATAGCGGCCATGCACGATCACGCCCGGGATGTCGGCGATGCGCGAGGCATCGCGCAGCAACTGGTCTTCGACCTCGAAGAAGCCGCCGTTGACGAAGTAGTGGTTCTCGATGCGCGCGAACGCGAGTGCGAACTCCGGCTCTTCGTGGCCGCTGACGAAATCCGCGTCGACGTGCAGGAAACTGGTCGCGCCTTCCCACACGCTCCACGCCTTCGCCGCCGCCAGGCGCGTGGCCTTGTCGTCGGAGGTCAGTCGGCGATGGAACGCCGAGATCAGGTCGTGGCGCTCGACCGGCGGGATCGCGGTGACGTAGTGTTCCCACGCATCCGGGAACAGACGGCTCGCGCCTTCCTGGTAGAACCATTCCAGCTCCCACCGCCGCAGCATGAAGATGCCGCGCAGCACCAGCTCGGTCACGCGCTGCGGGTGCGCTTCGGCGTACGCCAGCGCCAGCGTCGAACCCCAGCTGCCGCCGAACACCTGCCAGCGCTCTATGCCGAGCTTTTCGCGCAGTTTCTCGATGTCGGCCACGAGGTCCCAAGTGGTGTTGTCCACCAGKTCCGCATGCGGCGTGGAGCGACCGGAGCCGCGCTGGTCGAACAGCACGATGCGGTACTTCGCGGGATCGTGGAAGCGGCGCATCTTCGGGCTGCAGCCCGCGCCCGGGCCGCCGTGCAGCAGCACCACGGGCTTGCCCTGCGGGTTGCCGCACTGCTCGTAGTACAGCTCATGGCGGTCATCGACCTTCAGCGTGCCGGTGTCGAAGGGTTCGATATCGGGGTACAGCGTGCGCATGGGCAGCCCGTCCTGGAGGAAAGCGACAGTCTAGCGGCTCGCGTCCTGCGCTTCCGTGACGCGCCCAAGGGTCACGCGGTCCCGCTGCTCCAGGTCCGTCTCCGTGGCCACGTCGACGAAGCCTGCGGCGGTCATGAGCGCGCGGGTCGCCGCGCCCTGGTCCCAGCCGTGCTCCAGCAGCAACCAGCCGCCGGCCATGAGGTGCGTCGATGCCTCGCCCACGATCTCCCGGATCGCCTCCAGACCGTCCGCGCCGGAGGACAACGCAGTCGGCGGCTCGAAGCGCAGGTCGCCCTGCGCCAGGTGCGSGTCGCCGKCSGCGATGTAGGGCGGATTGCTCGCGACCAGGTGGAAGCGTTCGCCCTGCAGCGGTGCCCACCAACTGCCGTGGCGGAATTCGACGTTGGCGATGGCGTTCGACACGCCGTTCGCGCGTGCGACGACCAGTGCGTCTGCGCTGGAATCGGTTGCCACCACCTGCGCCTGCGGCCGCTCGCTCGCCAGCGACAGCGCGATCGCACCGGTGCCGGTGCCGAGGTCGGCGATGAGCAAAGGCTTGTCCGCGGGCAGGCGCTCCAGCGCCAGTTCGACCAGGCGCTCGGTTTCCGGGCGCGGGATCAAGGTGGCAGGCGACACCTGCAGGTCGAGCGTCCAGAAACCGCGATGCCCCACCAGATAGGCCACCGGCTCGCCGGCGATCCTGCGCGCCAGCAGCGCGTCGAACGCCGCAGCATCCGCGTCGGCCAGCGCGGCATCACAATGCGCGAACAGCCAGGCGCGGTCGCGGCCGATCACGTGCAGCAGCAATTGCTCGGCTTCGTGCCGGGCGTCCGGGCCGGCCAGTCGGCTCGCGGCGGCGCGCAGGGCGTGGTCGAGACGGAGGGAGGCGGGAGCGGACATGGCACGCATGGTACCGGGCGGCGGTACCCCACACGCCTGCGCATCGCCGCGACGCACCATCATGGTACTCAATGGCGTATGGAGCGCTCGGTGCTTCTAGCAGTGCCGGCAATGGCCTCGTTCGGACGTGTGCCGGCAAGGGAGCTCTTAAGACGTCCTGATCCAGTCAGATCGCCATCAATATAAGTAACTGAAAAATTTTATTTTTTGTTCAGATCTTGTTGAAAGCATGTGCCGACCCCACCTATTGATAGCCAAAAACTATCTATTCAATTCCATCAATCGATTTGAGATATCAATAGTCGCTGCCTACCATGGCGCCATCGCTTCACCACACCCACTCCACTCACGAGGATCTTCCATGTCCCTGATCAACACCGCGGTCCAGCCCTTCAAGACCACCGCCTTCCACAACGGCGAATTCGTCGAAGTCACCGACGGCACCCTGAAGGGCAAGTGGTCGGTCCTGATCTTCATGCCGGCCGCCTTCACCTTCAATTGCCCGACCGAAGTGGAAGACGCCGCCGCCAACTACGCCGAGTTCCAGAAGGCCGGCGCCGAGGTCTACATCGTCACCACCGACACGCACTTCTCGCACAAGGTGTGGCACGAAACCTCCCCGGCGGTGGGCAAGGCCCAGTTCCCGCTGGTCGGCGACCCGACCCACCAGCTGACCCGCGCGTTCGGCGTGCACATCGAGGAAGAAGGCCTGGCCCTGCGCGGCACCTTCGTCATCAACCCGGAAGGCGTCATCAAGACCGCCGAGATCCACAGCAACGAGATCGCCCGTGACGTGTCGGAAACCCTGCGCAAGCTGAAGGCCGCGCAGTTCACCGCCGCCAACCCCGGCCAGGTCTGCCCGGCCAAGTGGAAGGAAGGCGCGCAGACGATCGCCC
>NZ_JBGFFG010000138.1:0-7834 GCF_056175765.1 Pseudoxanthomonas sp. LjRoot204_2
CCGTGGCGGCGACGTAGTCCGCGCCCGCCAGGCTCAGCACGAACACGAGGAACCAGATCGTCAGCGCGACCAGCGCGGTGGCGGTCAGGCGCTGGTGCACGAAATGCTCGGTGCCGGTCTTCGCCGAGCCCAGGCCGCGCGCGTTCTTGATGGGGGTACGGAAGTTGCTCATGCCCCACCTCYCACCAGTACGTACGCCCACACCAGGGCGGTGATGACCAGGCTGCCGATCACCGACAGCCAGCTGCTGCGCACGAACGTCGCGATCCGGTAGCCGATGGCGAAGTCCTGCACGATGTGGCGGATGCCGTTGCACAGGTGGTAGGCGAAGGCCCAGGTCCAGCCGAACAGGAACACCTGGCCGTACCAGGCGCCGGCGTGGCTGCTGAAGCAGTTCCAGGCCTCAGGACCCATCATCAGCGCGACCAGGCCGGCCGTGATCAGCAGGGCGCCCGCAGCGAGCACGACGCCGGTCGCACGATGCAGGATGGAGGTCACCATCTGGATCTGCCAACGGTAGACCTGGAGATGGGGGGAAAGCGGACGTTGTGGAGTCGCCATTCGTTGCGCTCGTTGTCTCGGCTGGGCAGTCAGGGACCGCGTTGGCTATACGTGCACTGCTCAGAAATCGATGCAGCGTCCGTTCTTTTCCCAATCCCCGTAACGCGTGGGCTCGGGCCCGTCGCGGCCACCGATCTCCTTCTGCACGACCGTATCCGTCGCCCCTTCGCCGGGTGTCGGCGTCGAGGTGGCGGATGGCTGTGTTCCGGGATCGGGTTCGGGAGTCGGGGGAGTTTGACCTATCATGGCGGTCTCGCAACGCACAAAATTTTAATCCCCGCCCCCTTGGCTGACAACCTTTCCCGTACCACCGCGCCGTCTTTCGCCCTGTCCGACCATGCCCTGGTGACGCTGGAAGGGCCTGATGCGGCGGCGTTTGCACAGGCCCAGTTCGCCAACGACGTGGCCGGCCTGCCGGTCGGGCAATGGCAGTGGAACGCGTGGCTGACGCCCAAGGGACGCGTGATGGCGGTGTTTGCGCTGGCGCGGCTGGCGGAGGATCGCGTCTGGCTCGTACTGCCGGACCACCCTGCCCCTGCGTTCGTCGAGTCCCTGCGACGTTTCGTGTTTAGACGAAAGTTGAAGATCGAACTCCACGTCGATACGACGATCAGCGGCGCTTTCGCCGTACCCCACGCTGCGCGCGGCGCGACCTTGGGGATGGACGGCGGAGTGCTGGAGCTGGACTGGAGCGGACAAGGCGGTCCGCGCACGCTGCGTGTCGGTGCACCGGGCGTCGATGACGTTGCGCAGCAGGCCTCGTGGCGTGCCGCCGACCTGCGTCATGGTCTTCCCCGCCTTCCCGATGCCCAGCGCGAACAATGGACGCCGCAGCAGCTGGCGCTGGACAGGCTGGCCGCCTACAGCGTCAAGAAGGGCTGCTACCCGGGGCAGGAAATCGTGGCGCGCACCCACTTCCTTGGCAAGGCCAAGCGCGCATTACAGGGCTTCCACGCGGCAGGCTCCGTCGCTCCGGGCGCCATCGTGCGCGACAGCGAGCGCGACATCGGGGAAGTCGTCAGCACGGTGGCCGACGGTCCGCAGACCCTGCTGCTGGCCGTGCTGCCGCTGGACCACACCGGCGAAGGCGTGTTGGCCGATACGCAGCCGCTGACGCGCATTCCCTTGCTGGACGGCCTGAGCCGCTGACGATCCTGCGTGGCGATTGATCCACGTCAATGACGTGGGCGACTGCGTGCCTAGACTGCCGTGAACCCAGGCACGAAGACACGCGCATGCACCACGACGTCATCATCATCGGCGCCGGCCCCGCGGGGTTGTGCCTGGCCAAGGCCTTGTGCGATCTCGACCTCAAGGTCGCGCTCGTGGAGCGGCAGTCGCGCGCCGCCATCGCAGAGCCCGCGTTCGACGGCCGCGAGATCGCGTTGACGCATGCCTCAATGCGCCTGCTGCGCGACCTCGGGATCTGGCAGCATCTGCCCGACGACGCCTGCTCGCCCCTGCGCGCCGCCCGCGTCATGGAAGGCGACTGCCTGCACGACATGCGCATCGACGCCGCGCTGGCCGGCAAGGAACAGCTCGGCATGCTGGTGCCGAACCAGCGGATCCGCGAAGCGGCATGGAAGGCCGTCAGCGACCTACCCGGGCTGGATTTCTTCGATGGCGCGCGGATCCATGCCGTCCGCACGACCGACGACCATGCCGGCATCACCCTCGGCGACGGACTCCGCCTGGAAGCACCGCTCCTGATCGCGGCAGACAGCCGCTTCTCCGAGACGCGCCGCGCGATGGGTATCGGGGCCGATCAGTACGATTTCGGCAAGAGCATGCTGGTCTGCCGCATGCATCACGAACAGCCGCATCAGGGCGTGGCGTGGGAATGGTTCGGCCACGGCCAGACACGCGCGCTGCTCCCGCTGAAGGAGCATGAATCCTCCGTCGTCATCACCCTGCCGGATGCCGCGGCACGACGTCTCGCCGCGCTGGACATCGACGCATTCGCCTGCGAGATGGAGCAGCGCTACGGGCATCGCCTGGGCCACATGACGCTGGAAAGCAGCCGGCATGTGTATCCGCTGGTGGGCGTCTATGCGCGCCGGTTCGTCGGGCGCCGGTTCGCGCTGGCCGGAGACGCGGCGGTCGGCATGCACCCGGTCACGGCGCATGGCTTCAATCTCGGGCTGGCCAGCGTCGAGCGGCTGGCGGCCATGGCGCGCGACGCGATGCAGCGCAAGGGAGACCTCGGGTGCGCGGAAGGGCTGGCGCGTTACGAGCGCCGCCATCGCCGCGGCACACGGCCGCTGTACCTGGCCACGCGCGCCATCGTGGAGCTCTACACCGACGACCGTGCGCCGGCACGCTTGCTGCGCGAGGGGGTGCTGCGAGCGGGTCGCCGACTGACCCCTTTCCGGCGTGCGCTCGCGGGCATGYTGGCCGACGAGAGCCCGAGCGACCGTCGCCCGCTGCAGCGCCTGCGCGACGGCCTGGCGCTGTTGCGCCCGGCCTGACGGTTCAGGCCACCCAAGCCTCGAAACGATCCAGGAACAGCTGCAGGCGCTTGCGCAGGCGCTCGTCGGCGATATCGCCCGTCGCATCGATCTGGCCTTCGCGATACTGGATGGCGATCTCGGGCTGCGGCAGCACCGCMACGTCGACCGCCGCCAGCACGTTGCGCAGGTGTTGCTGGGCCGACACCGTGCCATGCGCGCCCGGTGAGGTACCGATGATCGCCGCGCGCTTGCCGCCGAAGGAATTGCTGCCGCCGGGACGACTGCCCACGTCGATGGCGTTCTTAAGCACGCCAGGAATCGAGCGGTTGTACTCCGGCGTGATGAACAGCAGCGCATCGCAGGCTTCCACCTGCTGCTTGAACTGCCGGCCCGTCGCGGGGAAATCCGCATCGTCGTCCTGGTCGTACAACGGCAGCTCGCCGATGCYGATCTCCTCGAACGCGAAGCGATCACCGGCCAGCCGCTGTACCGCATGCGCGAGCTGCCGGTTGTAGGAGCCGGAGCGCAGGCTGCCGATGATGAGACCGATGCGGGACGTGGGCATGTGCGTTTCTCGATCAGGTTGTGGCCGCCATCATGCCAGCCGGTCGGCCGCCGCGACGATATCGTCATCGCCCGGGAGTACCAGGAAGGCTGCGCCGGCCAATGGGATGTACGTATCCGCGCCGACCACGCGCTGGAAGGGACGCGCGCTATAGCCGGCCTCGGCGATCGCGGTGATGACCCCCTCGCCCACGCCCGCCGCATGGCGGCCTTCGTCGACGATCAGGATCCGCTTCGCCGTCTTCGCCTGCGCCGCGATGAACGCGGCATTGAGCGGGACCAGCCAGCGCAGGTCGACCACACGCACCTTCCAGCCATGCTTGGCCTCGATGGCACGCGCGGCACGCAGGCTCATCGGTACGCCGTTGCCATAGGTGAAGATCACCAGATCGTCCGCGCCTTCACCGTATACGCGTCCCTCGCCCAGTGTCATCGCCTCGTCCTGCGGCGGATACGGGAACAGCCACTGCCCGTCGCCGGTCTCGTACAGGTCCTTGGTCATGTACAGCGCGATCGGCTCGAGGAACAGGGTGACGCGCCCGTCCACCTTCGCCAGCGCCGCCAGCGTGCGCAGCATGGTGGCCGCATCATCGCCACGCGAAGGGCACCCGACGACCAGCCCCGGGATGTCGCGCAGGGCCGTGATCGAATTGTCGTTGTGGAAATGTCCACCGAATCCCCGCTGGTACCCGAGGCCGGCGACGCGCACGACCATCGGGTTGCGGTACTGGTCGTTGCTGAAGAACTGCAGGCTGGCCGCCTCGCCGCGGATCTGGTCGCAGGCGTTGTGGAAGTACGCCAGGTACTGGATTTCCGGCAGCGGCAGCATGCCCATGTTGGCGTAACCCTGGGCCATGCCGAGGATCATCGTCTCGTCGAGCAGCGTATTGAACACGCGGCTGCCCTTGAACGCCTTTTGCAGGCCCTTGGTGACGGTATACACGCCGCCCTTCTGCGCCACGTCCTCGCCGAACAGCAGCGTCTCCGGATACTTGCAGAACAGGTCGTGCAACGCGTTGTTGATCTGGATGGCGAGATGCCGGGGCGGCGACTTCTCGGGCAGCCTGTCCTCGCTACCGAAGGCCGCGACGCGCCGTTCGTGCGGGGCTTCGCGCACGGCCTCCGCCGCCACCGCGCCGGGCGTATAGGGCGCGAGTGGCGCCATCACGTGATCGAGCGTGGTGATGCGCGGACGGCGGTCGGCATCTTCGGCGGCAGCGAAGCAACGCTTGCGCATCGCTTCGTATGTCGCGAGCAGAGCGTCCTTGGTGTACAGGCCCGACGCCAGCGCGATCGCGGCACTGCGCAGCAGCGGATCGGTCGCCTCGACGGCGCACAGTTCCTCCAGCGGACGCCATTCGATTTCGAAGTCGGTGCCGGCGTGGCCCATGATGCGGGTGGTGCGCAGGTGCAGGAAGGTCGGGCGGCGGGTGTGACGGCAATGCTCGACCGCCGCCTGCACTTGGCCATAGCCGCTCGCCAAGTCCAGGCCGTCGGCGTGGAAATAGTCCAGGTCCTTGCGGTCGCGGAAATTGCGGCCGATCCAGCCGTCCGGTGTCTTCACCGAAATGCCGATCCCGTTGTCCTCGCAGACGAAGAGCACCGGGGCGGGAAGTTTCTGGTATGCGGTCCATGCGGCGGCATTGAACGCGGTCTGTGCGGTGGCATGGTTCGAGGACGCATCGCCAAACGAACAGATCGCAATGCTGTCGTCGGGAATCGGCAGCGCATGGCCGATGCGGCGCGCCTGTTCGATCGCCACGGCGGTGCCCAGTGCCTTGGGCAGGTGCGAGGCGATCGTCGAGGTCTGCGGCAGCACCCACAACGGCTTGCTGCCCCACACCTTGTGGCGGCCGCCGGACGCGGGGTCTTCCGCACTGGCGGCAAAGCTCAGCGCTGAGTCCATCACGGGATCCATGCCGGGCAGCTTGCGGAAGCGTTCGGCCATGAAACCGCCGCTGCGGTAGTGCAGGAAGGCGGGATCGGTATGCCGCGTCAGCCGCGCCACCATCGCGTTGCCTTCGTGGCCGGAGCTGCCGATGGTGTAGAAGACCTTGTTCTGYACGCGCAGCACGCGCGCCATCAGGTCCAGATGGCGACTCACGAGCTGGGATTCGAGCAGCTCCACGAAGCCAGTCGCATCCAGCGCACTGCCTGGCAGCACGGGCTCGCCGTGGGCCGGCACGCTGCGCACCTGGCCGTCCCATTCCCTGACGAACTCGATGAAATTCTGGTCGCAGATCTCGGCCCGGTTCAGGCCCTTCATGCGTGCGGGAATTGCTTTGGCAGTCATGTGCTCGCTCGGATCAGGAGGACGCCAGGCGCGCGGCGACATCGTCGCTCACGCCGGGCATGGGAACGAAACCCGGCTGCGCGCGTACGCGGGCCAGCCAGTCGGTGATATGCGGGTATGCGGCGAGGTCGAAGCCGCCTTCATCGGCGCAATGGGTATAAGCAAACAGCGCGATGTCGGCCACGCCGTAGTCGTCACCGGTGAACCACGCCGCGCCTTGCAGGTGCTTTTCCATCACGACCAGCGCCTGGGCGCCGCGTTCCTGCAGACGAGGCAAGTCGTCACGACGCGGCGAATCCACGGGCGTCCATCCGCGGATGAAGCGCGCCACCGCGATGTAGGGCTCGTGGCTGTATTGTTCGAAGAACAGCCAGCTCAATGCCTGCGCACGCTGCCAGGTATCGGCCGGCAGGTAGGGACTGCCGTCTGCCAGCCAGCAGAGGATGGCGTTCGACTCCACCAGGATCGCGCCGTCCGCGCGCTCCAGCATCGGCACCTTGCCGTTCGGGTTTTTCGCCAGGYAGTCCGGTGTGCGGGTGCCGCCATTGGCGCTGTCGACCTCGACCCACGCGTAAGGCCGTGCGAGCTGTTCGAGCAACAGGCGCACCTTGTGGCAGTTGCCCGAGGTGGACATGCCATGGACGGTGACGGGATCAGGCGACATGCGGGTGCTCCGGCGATACGGGAATGCGGGCGGCCTTGGCGAGATCCTTCTCCCGACCGAACGCGAGCAGGATGCGGCGTTGCTCATCCAACGTCGGCACACGCACTTCATGGCCGGCGACGTCAAGGCGTAGATCGTCGTGCACCTGCACGGGCCGCCATCCCGTGGCCGTCATCAGTTCCAGTCCACCCATGACTTCCACCGGCATCGGYAGGTGCACGAAGCGGGCGAACGCGGAACGGAAACGGGTTTCGTCTGCAGGGCGGTAGGCCGCATCGACGTGATCGATCCAGGCCTCCCGCAATTGCAGCGCATCGCGACGGCTGCAGAGTACGTCGATGTCCTGCGGTGCGACATTCGGAATATCCGCCAGCACCATCGCGGCACTGCCGATGATCCACCAGGGATCGCGGAACGTCCGCATCAGCTCGGGCAAGGCATCGTGCAGGCCTGCGTACAGCGCGGACGTCGACGTCACGGTTGGGCGACTCTGCGTTCCTGCCACTGCGCGCGCGTCTGGCCCCAGACTTCGACCGGTTTCTCGTGGTGCGGTTCGGGAAGGCGATCCATCCGCAGGTAGGTCGAACCAAGTTTCGCGGCGACCGACTTGGAGTTGGCGTTCTCCGGATCGATGGTATGGATCACCTCTTCCCAGCCCAGGTGTTCGAACGCCCAGTCGATACTGGCCGTCGCTGCTTCCGGCGCGTAACCGCGGCCCCAAGACTCACGGGCGATGCTCCAGCCTACTTCGGTGCCCGGCCAGCCTTCTGGCTGCCACGGCCCTACCCGGCCGATCCAGCGGCCGGTCGCTTTCTCGATCACCGAGAACATCCCGAAACCCTGCAGATGCCAACTGCCCAGCGTGGCGGCGAGGCTGCGCCATGCCGGCGAACGGGCCTGCGTGCCGCCGATGTAACGCATGGTCTCTTCATCGGTGGCGAACGCGGCCCACGCTTCGTAGTCCTCCCGCCGCGGCAAGCGCAGCAGCAGGCGGGGCGTGTCGAGTTGGAGTTCGGAAAGGTCCATCGGTGCCACGTCATCCCAGAACGGAAGGCCATCCCACGCGCTGAACACCCGGTCCGCGCACGCCGTCGGACGTGCGCGTTGCGGGACCCGCTCAGAACGCGTTGATGCCCGTCAGCTCGCGGCCGATCACCAGCTGGTGCACGGTTTCCGTGCCCTCGTAGGTGATGACCGATTCCAGGTTCAGCGCGTGGCGGATGGCGGCGTGCTCGGTGGTGATGCCGGCGCCACCCAGCAGGTCGCGGCATTCGCGGGCGATGTCGATGGCCATGCGGCAGT
>NZ_JBGFFG010000139.1:0-7806 GCF_056175765.1 Pseudoxanthomonas sp. LjRoot204_2
GCCTCAGTGGCGACGAGCGCGCCGCACTGGTCGTCGGCACGAAGCTGCTCAGCGGACTGATGCTCGACCACCGCAGGGATGCCGACGACCTGTTCGCCCCCCTGCGTCCACACATCGGCACGTTCATCGCCGCGCTGAAGACGCGCAGCCGGGACGGCAGCTGACCTTCCCCTGCGGCAGTCCATAGCGATGAAAGCCCGCAGCGCCGACGACGCCCACCGGCTCGAGGACCTCCCGAACATCGGGCCGTCCATCGCGGGCGACCTGCGCGGCATCGGCATCCTCGGCCCCGGCGACCTGGTCGGCCAGGATCCGTACGCGCTCTACCAGCGGGTGAACGAGGCGACGGGCCAGCGCCATGATCCCTGCCTGTGCGACTGCTTCATCGCGGCGGTGCGCTTCATGGAAGGCAGTGGTCCTCTACCCTGGTGGCACTACACCGCGGAGCGCAAACAGCGATTCCGCAACGACCCTGCACTCGCCGGTTAGCCGTCGGACAGGCGGTTACGGCTAAGGTGCGGCGACCCGTCACGGAGCTTTCCATGCGCACCCGCCGCCGCTTCCTGGTCGCCGCCTTCGCCGCCACCGCCACGCTCGCCCTCTCGGGCTGCGAAACCCTGGATGCAGTCACTGGCCTGTTCGGCAACCAGATCAACTTCACCCAGCCGCAGCTGCAGCGCTACCTCAACCAGAGCTTCCCGCGCGAGTTCGACAAGCTGGGGGGACTGGTCTCGGCCACGCTGACCAATCCGCGCCTGAGCATTCCGTCGGGCGATGACCGCCTCCGGCTGGACTTCGACATCGGCGTCAGTGCGCTCGGCGCTCGCGATGTCAGCCGTGGCCACTTCGCGCTCGCCAGCCGACTGCGCTATGACCCAGCGACGCGCGGGCTGCACCTGGACAATCCCGAGATCCTGTCGGTCGACGTGCCGGGGTCGGGTTCGCTGATGTCCGGCGGTACGCGCCAACTGGTCAACACCGTGCTGGCCGAATACGCGCGCAGCGAGCCGGTCTACCGCATCGACAACGACATCCTGCAGCGCCTGCCCGCCAGCAAGCGCATCGGCAGCGCCCTGATCGAGGATGGCCGCGTGGTCATCCACCTGCAGTGAGGCAGCACGATGAAGACCCTGATCCCCCGTATCGCCCTGCTCTGCGCAGTCGCGCTGCCCTCTCTGGCCGGGGCGGACAACGCCGGCACGCTCCGCTTCGACGCCACCCAGCTGCAGGCGGCCGCCCGCGCCGGCTTTCCTGTGGAGCACGCACTGCTCGAAGGTTTCGCCTCCCTGACCCTGACCGATCCGCAAGTGCGCATTCCCGTCCCGGGTGAGCGCCTGCAGTTGCAGATGGACTATGACGTCGGCCTGGCCAATGGCGACCGGCTCGAGAACGGCAACGTGGTGGTCAGCAGCGGACTGCGGTACGACCCCGACACCCGGGGCCTGCACCTGGTCGATCCCCGCATCGAACACATCGGTACCGGTGCGGCAGGCCGCGGTCTGCCGGGCGGCTCGCGCGAGGCGTTGCAGGAGCTGGTCGGCGAGTACGCGCGCACGCGGCCGCTCTACACCCTCACCGCCGAGGATCTCGCCCAGGCACCCGGCCCGCTGGATGCGGACTCGCTGCGGATCCGAGACGGTCACGTGGAACTGAAACTGGCCCCGCCCGTCACTCGCTGAGCGCGACAGACGCTGCGTACCGCCGTCGGGCGGTGCGCGCTCAGATCTCGAAGCGGTAACTCAGCTTGACCACCAGTTGCTCGTCGTCGCGCAAGCGCAGGCTGTCCTGCAGCAGGCCGCCCACGTCGTCGGTTCCGGTACGCTGATCGTAGCCACCACGCGCGTAGACCACGTAGAGGTACGAAAGCGGCGCCAGCTCGTAGCGGTAGCGGATCTGGAACCCGAGGTTGCGCACGCTGAAGTCGTCCACCGTATCGGACGCGGCCAGCGCATGGCCCAGCGCATCGAAGCGCCACGCATCCCGTACGCGGGCATCCAGCGCGATCGCCTGCATCTTCACGCGCAGTTCGTGGCGGTCCGACATCACCCAGTCCAGCCCCGCGTCGAGGCTGACCTGGCGGCGCCGGAAACCGCCGACCAGGTCTTCGCGCTGCCAGACCAGCCAGTCGGGGGTGTACAGCGCATAGAAGCCGCCGTAGAGGCTGAAAGCGTCGTTGATGAAGTACGTACCGGTATAACCCACGCCGCCGCCCAGCTTGCGGTTGCCCGCCAGGCCACCGCTGACGATCTCCATCTCCGTCTCGTGCGCCCAGTCGCCCTTGCGCGGCCGCTCGTACTCGAAGTAGGTGTTGAAGTTCGCCGGCAGCCGGATCACGCCATTGCCGCGCAGCACGGTATCGGCCAGTCCCGCGCTGTTGACGTTGATCTGCGCATATTCGTAGCTGCCGTTGCGCAGCTGGCCCTCGCGGCTCATGCGGAACTGGTCATTGAGCTTGTCGCCATGGTTGTTGTGGCTGCTGCTGACGCGCCAGCGCCAATCCTTGGAGGCGTAACGCGAGTCCGCCGGCATGTCGGTGAAGCGTTTGCGCACTTCCCAATGCAGGTAATTGGTGCTGTTGCGCGACAGGTAGCCGAAGTCGTTGAGCTGCAGATCGTTGCCGAAGTGCATGGCGATCCATTGCTGGCGCCAGCCGTGGTCCATTTCGTAGTCGGCCCATACCGTCGCACCGACATCGCCGGTATCGCTGCCGGCCTGGTCGATGCGGCTGCCCAGCAGGCGCGTACGGATGTTCCAGCGCGCGCTTGGGCGCCAGTTGTGGTCCACGCCCAGCACGGTGGCCTCGCGATCGCGCGAAGGATCGTCGACGCGGCTCAGCATCGCGCCGAGGTTCTGGCTCTCGAAGTCGCGTACCAGCCGCACCGCGTGGTAGCTGCGTCCGGTTGCGCCGTCCTCGTCGGCGGAGAACAGCCCGTAGTTGGCCTGGCCCAGGCTGCCGTTCAATTTCACCGCCGCGACGATGTCGCCGGTGCTGCCCACGCGGCGCGTATAGAGCTGCTGGCTGTCGTCCGACGGCGTGGTCAGTTCGAAAATGCCCTGGTTCTCGGTGAAGAACGGGCGCTTGTCGCTGATGAAGGTTTCGGTGGCGCTGAAGTTGACCACCAGGTCGTCTGCTTCGACCTGGCCGAAATCCGGCTTCAGCGTCGCGGTGAGCTGGAAGCGGCCATTCGGTTTCCAGAACAGATCGGCACCGGCATTCAGGTCGCCCCGCCCGCCGACGTTGTCGTACAGGCCGGAGACATAGGGCGTGATCGCCAGCAGCGACTGGTCGTAGCGGGCAACCGTGACCGGTGCGAAATCGGACAGGAAGCGCGGCCGCTCGAAACTCGCCTGCGGCCAGGCCATGCGCTCGCCGGTCGCGCCGATCACGCGGGCAAGGAAGACTTTCAGCGTGCGCTGGCCGTCGGTGCCGTCGCGCATCGGCGCGGTATGCCAAGGGACCAGCAGTTCCACAGACCAGCCCTGCTCGTCTTCAGCCACCGCGTGGCGCCACTGACCGTCCCAGTCGTCGCTGAACTGGTTCTCGTTGGTGATGATCTCGTCGGCGATGCCGCCAGTCGAGCTGACGGTAAAGGCATATCCCGTCCGGCCATCGCCATCGAAATCGATGAAGGCGTTCACGCGGTCGACCTGTTCGTCGAAGTCGCGTTGCACCTTCTGCCGCGTGCGCGGAACACTGGAGGGATGCGTGGCCCGGAAGGCAATGGCGAGACCATCGGGCGTGGCCAGGATCCATGCCTCCGTCGCGAGCGAGCCCGGCTCGCCGGTCAGTGGCTGGGTCTTGCGGAAGTCGGTGACGTGGCGTGCTTCCTGCCATTCGGCAGGATCGATGCGGCCGTCGATCTCGACGGCATGGGCAAGGCTGCACGGCAGGGCCAGCGCGAGCAGGCCGGCGAATCGGGTCAGGGTCATGGCAGGCGGGTGGTGGTCCGGTGCGCGCACGTTAGCGGCGGGAAACACGGGCCACACCTGCCTTCGGTCATTTCAACCTTTCGGCTTCCCGCGGCATCCGTGCCAAGTGGAGATCAGCGCCCTTTCTTGGGCTGCAGCATCGTGCCCGTGCATTTCTTGCTGCCGCAGCGGCAGGCCCAGATCTTCTTCAGGCGCGCGGTGTGCGGCTCGGCAAGGGTGATGCCGTAGTTGTAGGTCAGCTCTTCGCCAGGCTTGATGGCGCGGATCGCTTCGATGAAGACCTTGTCCTTCTTGCGGTTCTTGCCGTCATGCTCTTCGATGACGGCCTCGCAGTTCGGGTCGCAGCTGTGGTTGATCCAGCGCGCCTTGTTGCCCTTGTGGTTGGCATCGATGACGTAGTCGTCGTTGAGCGTGAACAGGAAGGTGTGGCCGGAGTCGACGTCCCCGGTGTCGTCGGCGTCGACTTCTTCATGGGTCCGCCGCTTGCCCTTGTACTCCACCACGCGCTCGCCCTTCTCGATCGGCGCGATGGCGAACACGCCGTTACCGTGGATGTCGGATTGGCGGGCTTCGATCTTGCGGGGCATGCGGGGGTCCGGCGGGAGGAAGGAAGGGGGATTCTCGCCCATGCGCAGGGCGTTTCCCAACTTTCCCTCGCCTGAACGCTGCGGCTGCGGCGGGTGGCCGGTCTGCGCAGGGCCGCGCGTTCGATGCCCGTTCCCCTCATTGCGACCACCACCATGCGCGCCAGCCCGCTCCTGTTCACCACCGCCCTGTGCCTCACTCTGTCCGCCTGCCAGCCTGCGGAAACGCCGACGACGGCCCCACTGCCGTCGGCCGCGCCGAGCGCCGCCGACCTGCTCGCCCGCGGCGAATATCTCGTGCGAACCACCGGCTGCAACGACTGCCACACGCCGGGCTACGCCGAATCCGGCGGCACGACCGACAAGGCCGGCTGGCTGGTGGGTTCGCCGATGGGCTTCCACGGGCCGTGGGGCACTACCTACCCGAGCAACCTGCGGCTGCGCATGCAGCAGCTCACCGAAGCGCAGTGGCTCGAGTACAGCGCCAACCTGCGTACCCGCCCGATGATGCCGGACTTCGCCGTGCGCGCGATGACCGAGGAAGACCGCCGCGCGATCTACCGCTTCGTGCATTCGCTCGGTGCCGCCGGCCAGCCCGCGCCCGAGGCGTTGCCGCCGGGACAGACCCCGCCGGCACCCTACCTCGGCCTGGTGTTGCCGACCCCGCCAGCGGACGCGCCTGCGGCCCACTGAAGGCGTGCGGCCGCCTCACCAGGGGAAGAGGCGGCCGTTGAACATCCAGACCAGGCCCAGCGCCAGGCCGAACACCGTCCAGAACAGCTGGCCCAGCCCGCGGAACAGCTTCACCGCCAGATAGACGCCGCCGATGGCGAGCAGCACGCGCCAGAGGAAGCCTTGGTCCAGTCCGTGGGCGGACGGGGCGGAACCGGAAGAGGCGTGGGTGGTGGTCATCGAAGCGTTCCTGGAAGGGACTGTCCGGGAGTGGACGGGGCCCATGTTCCCGATATGCGGGTCGCCGCATCAGTCGCAGCCGTCAACCATCGCGGGTGACATTCGTCAGCCGGAGCGGCCTCGCCTGAACAGGCAGAACCCCGGAGTTTGAGCCGGCCGGCCTGAAAGCGTACAATTTCGGTACGTTTTCCGAGTTCCCTCCCCCATGCTCCGCGTCACCAAGCTGACCGACTACGCCACCGTGGTCCTGACCGTGCTCGCCGCCCGGCCGGGCCAGGTGCTCAGTGCCTCCGACCTGGCCGAACATTCCGGCCTGGAAACCCCGACCGTCAGCAAGGTGCTGAAGCCGCTTGCGCAGGCCGGCCTGGTGGAAGGTCTGCGGGGCGTGCACGGCGGCTACCGCCTGAGCCGCGACGCGGCCGAGATCACCCTGGTGGAAATTGTGGAAGCCATGGAAGGCCCGCTCGCGATGACCGAATGCAGCCAGAGCGAAAGCCAGTGCGGCATCGCACAGAAATGCGGTGCGCGCGCGAACTGGCGCCTGATCAACGACGTGGTGGCCGACGCCCTGCGCGGCTTCACCCTGGCGCAGATGGTCGCGCCTCCCCCCTCTTCTTCCGACGACGTGCGCAGGCGATCCATCGCCGTGCAGGTCGCGACCCGCTGAACCGTAGGCAGCCCGATGGCCACCGAGAACGCTGAAATCCTGGAACAGCTGGGACGTCGCTACGACGCCGGCTTCATCACCGACATCGAATCCGATTCGTTGCCGCCCGGCCTGGACGAGGACGTCGTCCGCGCCCTGTCGGCGAAGAAGAACGAGCCGGAATGGATGACCGAATGGCGCCTGGCCGCCTACCGCCACTGGCTGACCATGCAGGCCCCGCATTGGGCCAAGCTGAAGATCGGTCCGATCGATTTCCAGGCCATCAGTTACTACAGCGCACCGAAGGCGAAGTACGCCTCGCTGGACGAGGTGCCGCAGGAACTGCTGGACACCTACGACAAGCTGGGCGTGCCGCTGCACGAGCGCGCGAAGCTGGCGGGCGTGGCGGTGGACGCGGTGTTCGATTCGGTCTCCGTCGGCACCACCTTCCGCAAGGAACTGGCCGAGAAGGGTGTGATCTTCTGTTCGATGTCCGAGGCCATCCACGAACATCCCGAACTGGTGAAGCAGTACCTGGGCAGCGTGGTGCCGGTGGGCGACAACTACTTCGCCGCGCTCAATTCGGCGGTGTTCTCCGACGGCAGCTTCGTGTTCATCCCCAAGGGCGTGCGCTGCCCGATGGAACTGAGCACCTACTTCCGCATCAACGCGGGCCACACGGGCCAGTTCGAGCGCACGCTGATCATCTGCGAAGACAAGGCCTACGTCTCCTATCTGGAAGGCTGCACCGCGCCGATGCGCGATGAGAACCAGCTGCACGCCGCCGTGGTGGAACTGGTCGCGCTGGAAGACGCCGAGATCAAGTACTCGACGGTGCAGAACTGGTACCCGGGCGACGAGGAGGGCCGTGGCGGCATCTACAACTTCGTCACCAAGCGTGCCGAATGCCGGGGCGACCGCAGCAAGGTGACGTGGACGCAGGTGGAGACCGGTTCGGCGATCACCTGGAAATACCCGTCCTGCGTGCTGCTGGGCGACGACTCCGTGGGCGAGTTCCACTCGGTCGCGCTGACCCACCACCGCCAGCAGGCCGACACCGGCACCAAGATGATCCACGTGGGCAAGCGCACCAAGTCCAAGATCGTCAGCAAGGGCATCAGCGCCGGCCGCGGCCAGAACACCTACCGCGGCCTGGTGAAAGTGGACCGCAACGCCGACGGCGCGCGCAACTACACCCAGTGCGACAGCCTGCTGATCGGCAAGAAGTGCGGTGCGCACACCTTCCCCTACATCGAAGTGAAGAACCCCACCGCGACGCTGGAGCACGAGGCCACCACCTCCAAGATCAGCGACGACCAGATGTTCTACTGCCGTGCCCGTGGCATCAGTCAGGAAGACGCGGTATCGATGATCGTCGACGGCTTCTGCAAGCAGGTCTTCCGCGAGCTGCCGATGGAGTTCGCGGTGGAAGCCAAGAAGCTGCTGGAAGTATCGCTGGAAGGCAGCGTCGGGTAGCAGAGTCCCCTTCTCCCTCGGGGAGAAGGTGGCGCGAAGCGCCGGATGAGGGTGCGGCGGAGCCAATGACGTCCAGACCATCCGGACTTCGCCGAACCCTCACCCCAACCCCTCTCCCGGTGGGAGAGGGGCTCAAGCAATCAAACTGGAAACGCACCATGTTGAAGATCGATAACCTCCACGCCAGCGTCGCCGGCAAGGACATCCTCAAGGGCCTCTCGCTGGAGGTGAAGCCGGGCGAAGTGCACGCCATCATGG
>NZ_JBGFFG010000140.1:0-7775 GCF_056175765.1 Pseudoxanthomonas sp. LjRoot204_2
GTGCAGGCTGGTGGCGAACAGGGCGCAGCCGCCGAACGCGAAGATCACCGCGTTGGTATGCAGCGGACGCAGCCGGCCGTAGCTCAGCCACGGCAGGTCGAAATTCAGCGCCGGCCAATACAGCTGCGCGGCGATCAGCACCCCCACCAGCATCCCCACGATGCCCCAGACCACGGTCATCACCGTGAACTGGCGCACCACCTTGTCGTTATAAGTCCCCTGGACGCCTTGCATGCGGCCTCTCCTATTCTGGTACGGTGGATTTTCGGGTCCGGCCAGCCGGGCCGCATTGATCAGGATCAACCCCCCCCCCCCCCGCCGGCCGGTGGCCGCGGGGCGCGCAGGATGCCGCAGGGCAGGGCGAAGGGGGGTGCGACAGATGGTCGCCCCCGTCCATGACAGTGGGAGGGCTAGAATCCCCGCCAGACAACCGGGAGCCGCATCCCCATGCCGGACATGACCGTCGTCGAACTGTCCCGTCTGCAATTCGCGCTGACGGCAATGTATCACTTCCTGTTCGTGCCGCTGACCCTGGGGCTGTCCTTCATGATCGCAATCATGGAGAGCGTCTACGTCATGACGGGGCGCGACATCTGGCGGCGCATGACCCTGTTCTGGGGCACGCTGTTCGGCGTCAATTTCGCGATGGGCGTGGCCACCGGCATCGTGATGGAGTTCCAGTTCGGCATGAACTGGWSSTACTACAGCCAYTACGTMGGCGACATCTTCGGCGCGCCGCTGGCCATCGARGGSYTGATGGCMTTCTTCCTGGAAGCGACCTTCRTSGGCCTGTTCTTCTTCGGCTGGGACAAGCTGAGCAAGGTGCAACACCTGGTGGTCACTTGGCTGGTCGCACTTGGGTCGAACTTCTCGGCGTTGTGGATCCTGGTGGCCAACGGCTGGATGCAGAATCCGGTCGGTGCGGTCTTCAACCCSSAGACCATGCGCATGGAGRTSACCGACTTCWTSGCGGTGMTSWYCAAYCCGGTGGCGCAGGCCAAGTTCGTSCAYACCGTGTCGGCCGGTTATGTCACCGGCGCCATGTTCGTGATGGCGATCAGCGCGTTCTACCTGCTGCGCGGCCGCAACGCCGACTTCGCCAAGCGCTCGATGGCGGTCGCCGCCAGCTTCGGCCTGGCGGCGGCGCTGTCGGTCGTCGTGCTGGGCGATGAGAGCGGTTACGCCACCAGCGAGCACCAGAAGATGAAGCTCGCCGCCATCGAGGCGATGTGGGAGACCGAACCCGCGCCGGCCGGCTTCAATGCCTTCGCGATCCCCGACCAGAAGAACCAGACCAACCACTACGCCTTGCATATCCCCTACGTCATGGGGCTGATCGGCACGCGTTCGTTCAATACCGAGATGCCGGGCATCCTCGAACTGGTGGAGCGCGCCGAGGGCCGCATCCGCAATGGATTGATGGGCTACGAGGCGCTGCAGAAGCTGCGCGCCAACCGCAACGACGGCACCGCGCGTTACATCTTCGAGGCGCACTGGCGCGACATCGGCCACGCGCTGCTGCTCAAGCGCTACCGCGAGGACATCGGCAACGCGACCGAAGAGGAGATCGCGCAGGCCGCGCACGACACCATCCCGCACGTCGCGCCGCTGTTCTGGAGTTTCCGCCTGATGGCCGGGCTGGGCTTCTACTTCATCGCGTTCTTCGCGGTTGCGTTCTACCTGGCCAGCAGGCAACGACTGGATCGGTACCGCTGGTTCCTCAAGGTGGCGTTCTGGAGCCTGCCGCTGCCGTGGCTGGCGATCGAGGCCGGGTGGCTGATCGCCGAATACGGCCGCCAGCCCTGGATCATCGATGGCGTGCTGCCGACCTTCCTGGCCGCGTCGGGGCTGAAGCTGCACCAGATCATCATCACGCTCAGCGGCTTCGTGCTGATCTACACGGTGCTGGCCGTCATCGAGGTCTGGCTGATGCGCAAGCTGATCCTGAAGGGACCCGAGCACCTGTCCGCGCCAGCATCGGACGCCCCCGCGCCACAACCGGCCCTCGCGGGCTGACGGGAGACGACGCATGGACACCATTCCCCTCGACTACGCGACGCTGCGCCTGATCTGGTGGCTGCTGCTGGGCATCCTTCTGATCGGCTTCGCGGTGATGGACGGCTTCGACCTCGGCGTGGCCACGCTGCTGCCCGCGGTGGCGCGCACCGACGAGGAGCGCCGCATCGTGCTCAACGTCATCGGCCCGGTATGGGAGGGCAACCAGGTCTGGTTGATCCTCGGCGGCGGTGCGATCTTCGCGGCGTTCCCGCCGCTGTATGCCGTGAGTTTCTCCGGTTTCTACATCGCGATGTTCCTGATCCTGTTCGCGCTGATCCTGCGGCCGGTCGGGTTCAAGTTCCGCAGCAAGGTGCCTGATCCGCGCTGGCGCGCCGCGTGGGACTGGGCGCTGTTCGTCAGCGGGCTGGTGCCGGCGCTGGTGTTCGGCGTGGCGATGGGCAACGTGCTGCTCGGCGTGCCCTTCCATTTCGATGATACCTTGCGGGTGTACTACGAAGGCGGACTGTTCGGGCTGCTGACGCCGTTCGCGCTGTTGTGCGGCCTGGTCAGCGTGGCGATGCTGGTGATGCATGGCGCCGGCATGCTGGCGATGAAGACCTCCGGCGCCATCGCCGAGCGCGCGCGGCGCTACGGCAGCATCGCCGGGGTGGCGACGGCGGTGCTGTTCGTGATCGGCGGCCTCTGGGTTGCGCGCATCGATGGGTACGCGCTGCAGGTCGCGATGGATACCGCCGGCCCGTCGAACCCGCTCGCCAAGATCGCCGTGGCGCAGCCCGGTGCATGGATGGACAACTACGCGCGCTGGCCGATCACCTGGCTGTTGCCGCTGCTGGGTGTGGCGGGCGCGCTGCTGAGCGCCGTGTTGTTGCGCATCGGGCGTGCGGGGCTGGCGTTCCTGGCATCGTCGATCAGCATCGTCGGCATCATCCTGACCGAAGGCGTGGCGACGTTCCCGTTCCTGCTGCCGTCGTCCACGCAGGCCGGCTCCAGCCTGACCCTGTGGGATGCGTCGTCCAGCCACATGACGCTGTTCATCATGCTGCTGGCGACGGCGTTCTTCCTGCCCATCATCCTGCTCTATACCGCCTGGGTCTTCCGCGTGCTGCGCGGCAAGGTCGACCAGGACGGGATGGGGCGCAACCCCAACGCATACTGAGGAGGCTTCCGCATGTGGTATTTCAGCTGGATCCTGGGCGCCGGCCTGGCGGCGAGCTTCGCCATCCTCAATGGCATGTGGTACGAGATGCGCGAGAACGACCGCGAGGCGAGCGCACGCGATTCCTGATCGCCCCGTTATCTTCGACACAAAAAAAGCCCCGGCTCGCACCGGGGCTTTTCGTTGCCGCATTCCGGCGCGTGCTGCGTCAGAACTCCTGCGAGAAGCGCAGGCCGATCGTGCGGGGCTGCGAGACGACCGTGTAGACCTGGCCGTTCGGATACTCCGGCACCACGCCCGCGGCACCGCAAACGGCTTCGGCGCACTGGGTGAAGCGGCTCAGCTCGCCACGCTCGTCGAACAGGTTGTTGACGTACACGTCCACCTTCCAGTTGTTGCGGCGGAAGCCGGCCGACACGTCGACCGTGGTGTACGCATCCAGGTCGCCGAGGATCTCGCGTTCGGCCAGGCGCAGGTCGGACTTGCGATCACCCACGTGCACCACCGCACCCTGCAGGAAGGCCTCGCCACCCGCCATGTCGAACGTGTAGCGCGCGGTCAGGTTGCCCTTGACCTTCGGCGTGACCGGCAGCTGCGTGCCCTCCGGTGCCTCGGGGTCCGCGCACTCCGTGACCGGGTTGCCGTCGTCGTCGGTGAAGCCGCAGTAGTTCTCGGTCAGCTCCGCGTCGTAGAACGCGGCGCCGGCCGTCAGCTGCAGGTTGTAGGTCGCCGCGAACGCCAGCGAGAACTCGGCGCCGTTGATGCGCGCCTGGTTGGCGTTCTTGATCTCGGTCAGGCCGTTGGCGCCGAGGATGGAGAACTGGAAGTCCTCCCAGTCCTGGCGGAACACCGAACCGTTGAACGAGAGGCGGTTTTCCAGCCAGGTGGTCTTCCAGCCGAACTCGTAGTTGGTCAGGTAATCCGACAGGTAGGGCGGCAGCGTGCCGCGGCGGTTGATGCCGCCGGGGCGGAAGCCTTCCGACCATGTGCCGTAGATCATCTTGTTCGGGTCGATCCGCCAGGTCAGGTTGAAGCGGCCGATGTGGCCGTTCTCCTTCACCCGCTTGTCGAAGAAGCTGCAGGGCGCACCGTTGAAGGTCGGCGCGCCGTCCGGGCAAGCCGCCTCGCCGTAGCTCGACACCCAGCCCCAGTCGGCGAAGCCGAAGAAGCCCTTCAGGCTGTTGTCGACCTCGAACCAGCGTGCGCCGGCGGTGGCGGTCAGGTCTTCGGTGATGTCGAAGCTCAGCTCGCCGAACACCGCCTTGTCCTTGTCCTGGCGCAGCTGCTTGGTCAGCCAGATGGTGTCCGGCCAGCCCGTGACCGACTGCACCGGCGACAGGCCATCGATCTTGTAGCGCTGCTCGATGTCGTGTTCCTGGTCCTGCATGAACACGCCGGCGACGAAGCGGAAGCGGTTCTCGGTCGGCGAGGCGATGCGCAACTCGTGGCTGGTCTTCTTGTAGCCGTCCACGCCCTGGATGTACTGCGACGGATTGACCAGCGAGCCGGGCGCGCAGGTGAACGTATCGGGATCGAAATCGGAACAGGTGTACGCACCGTACGCTGCCAGCGTGTCGTACCAGAACGCGTAGTCGTTGTAGTCCTGCTCCACGTCGACGTCGCGATCCAGGCGTGCGAACGCGTAGGTCAGGTCGAAGTTGCCGATCTTGCCTTCCACCGTCAGTGCGGCCTGCCACCAGCGGTCGTCGGAACTCTCCGGATAGAAGTGGGTCAGCGCCAGGTCGCCCACCTGCGGGTCGACCGCGAAGCCGCCCTTGGACTTCTGCTGCTGGCCCATGATCGTCGGGGTGATCGACCACGTGTCGTTGAGGTCCACCTTCAACGCGAGGCGCGCGCCGGTGGTGTCGACCTCGTTGTAGTCCTTCTTCGCGCGGTCGGCGTTGTCGATGGTGCCGTTGCYGCCGGAGTCGGCGTCCCACGAGGGGAAGGTACGCGTGCCATACACGTTGTCGATGTAGCCGGCGTCGTGCTTGTTCCACGCGACCAGGCGGATCGCCGCGCGATCGCTCATCGGCAGGTTGAGGAAGCCCTCGGCGACGTGGCCGATGCCGCCGTTGCTGACGCTGTTCACTTCCAGCCCGTAACCGGCGGCGAAACCGGTGGGGTCGGGCTTGTTGGTGATGATGCGCAGCGTGCCCGCCTGCGAACTGGCGCCGTACAGCGTGCCCTGCGGACCGGCCAGCGACTCGACGCGGTCGATGTCGTAGATGTGGATGTCCAGCGGGCCCTGGATGGTGGTGACCGGCTGTTCGTCCAGGTACACGCCCACGCTGGGCAGCGAACCGGAGTGGTTGCCGTCGCCGCCGCTGGCGACGCCGCGCATGTAGATCTGCGCGAAGCCCGGACCGGCCGACTGGTACGACACGCTGGGCAGGTACTTCACGTAGTCATCGAAATCGGTGACGTTGAGGTTCTTCAGCTGCTCCGTGCCCAGCACCTGGATGCTGATCGGCACTTCCTGCAGGTTCTCCACGCGCTTCTGCGCGGTCACCGTGATGGTGTCCAGCGTGGCCGCGGCGCGCTCGCCCTCGGCGGGCGGCGTGGCGGGTGCGTCCTGGGCCATCGCCGTGGCACCGAACGCGAGGTAGATCGCGGCGGTCAACGGGAACCTCGCCAGGGTCGACGGATCGCGCCGCCCCGGTTTTCTTCTGCTGCGGGTACTCATCCAGCTCACCTCTCTCCAGTGATGACGGTCAATCGGGGATGGAACTGCCCTCCGTGGAATCCGGAACCGCCGGATAGGCGCCCAACACAGGCCCCAAGGCGTTCTTCAACGGCTCCAGCCACGGTTCGTAATGCCGCCAGTGATCCACGCCTTCGCGGTAGATCGGCTGGCGGACCTGTTCGGAACTGGCGGTCCTGACGGGCCGCGCGTTCTCGAAAAAGCGCAGGCAGCCGTCCTCGAACGGCAGCCCGCAGTAGTCCAGCAGGCGGCGCACCTCGGCCTCGGTGTCGTCCACCAGCTGTTCGTAGATCACCCGGTGCACGCGGCCGGGCAGGACGGTGTCGTAGTGCGCCATCAGGGCCACGTAGTCGCGGTAGTAGCGACCGATGTCCTCCAGCGCATAGCTGAAGCCCTGGCCGCGCGCGAAATGCTGCTTGTAGCCGGAGAAGCAGCAGGCCAGCGGATGCCGGCGTGCGTCGATGATCTTCGCGTTCGGCAGCATCAGGTGGATCAGGCCGGTATGGGCGAAGTTGTTCGGCATCTTGTCGATGAAGAACGGACGGCTCGATTTCCGGTGGATGCGGGTCGCGTCGAGGTAGCGCTGGCCCAGCGCCCGCAATGCGTCGCCGTCGAGCGTCGCCAGCAGGTCGTGGTACGTGTCCGCACCGCCTGCCCGCGCCTGCTCGCGCAGGTCGCGGGTGATGGAGGTGATGTCGGGCAGTTCCATCGTGCCTTCCACGGCCGAATGGCTGGACAGGATCTGTTCGAGCAGCGTCGAGCCCGCACGCGGCATGCCGACGATGAAGACCGGGTCGGGCGCGGTGCAGCCCTGGCCTGCCCGCGCGGCGAAAAAGGCGGTCGTGTGCGACGCTTTCAGCCGCGCGACCCGTGCCTGCGTGTCGTCGGCGTCGTAGTCCAGCTGCGTGCGGCGAAGCGCGTTGCCGTCGCGGTAGTGCACGAACGATGCGGCATGCTCGCCGGCATCCTCCAGGGCCTTGCCCAATGCGAAGTCCAGGTGCAGCCGGTCGTCGTCGCCCAGGTCGGTGCGCGCGTGCTGCGCACGCATCGCGGCCAGGTCTTCGCCGCTGAAGCGGAAGGTCTTCAGGTTGGCCAGGCTCCACCACACCTCGCCGGCACCCGGTTCCAGCGCCAACGCCTGTCGATACGCCTCGATCGCGCGTGCCGTGTGGCCGGCCGTCTTCAGCGCGTGGCCGTAGCTCATCCAGATCCTGGCCTGGTCCGGGTAGGACGCCAGCACGCGCTCGTACAGCGCAAGCGCGGGTTCGTAGTCGCCCACGCGGCACAGGACCACCGCCTTGAGGTTGAGGTGCGCGGGGTTGTCGGGGTCGTGCGCCAGCAGCGCATCGATGGCCTGCAGCGCCTCCTGCGTACGGTTGGCACGATGCAGCACCAGCGCATGGTTCTGCCGCGCGGCATGGAAGTCGGGCGCGAGCTCCAGGCATCGCGCGAGCAAAGCTTCGGCATCTTCGATACGCCCGACGCGCGCGGCGACTTCGGCCAGCATGCGGATCGCGGCGACGTCGGTGGGCGTGCGCTTCAGGCGCGCGCGCAACAGCGCCTCGGCCTCGGGAATGCGGTTGTCGGCGAGCGCGGCGGCGGCCTGCATCAGGTCGGGGTCGCGCGTGGAGTGGCGCGTGTGCTGCAGGTAGGCCCCGGCCGCACCCTCGGTGTCGCCCATCGCGGCAAGGTGGTCGCCAAGCTCGCGCCAGGCCTGCGGCAAGTCGGGCTTCAACGCCAGCGCGCGTCGCAGTGCGGGAACGGCTTCGCCACCGCGTCCGGCACGGCCCAGCGCCAGGCCGTGTTCTAGATGGGCCAGCGGCCACTGCGGGTGTTCGCGGACCAGCGGTTCCAGCACGTCGAACGCGTGGCTCCACTGGCCGCGCACCCGGTGCG
>NZ_JBGFFG010000141.1:0-7733 GCF_056175765.1 Pseudoxanthomonas sp. LjRoot204_2
AGGTAGGCGGCCACGTACTGGGAATCGGTGAACAGTGCCGCGTAATTGCCCAGGTTGAGCTTGAGCGTTAGCGCCTCGTCGATGTACTCGAGGATAGGCGTATAGGGCGGCATCGCGATCGCCAGCTTGGCGAACGAGATCTTCAGCACGATCAGGAAGGGAATGGCGAAGAACAGCAGCAGCCAGACGTAGGGCACCGAGATCACGCCCCAGCGTGGCCCCGGCAGGCGCTTGCCCAGGGAGCGGAGAAGGTTCATGACGTCAGCACCACGCCATCGTTGTCGCCCCACCATACCCAGACTTCATCGTTCCAGGTGAGGCCCTCGCTGGCCCAGCGCTGCACGTTGGCGAAATTGGCCATGAACTTGTACCCGCTCGGCAGGCGTACGTGATAGACCGAATGGCTGCCGAAGTACGCGATGTCCTCGATCACGCCCTTGGCCTTGTTGTGCGGCTGCGGCGGCTCCTGCTTGCCGATCCCAAGCTTTTCCGGCCGCACCGCGAACCCGACCTCCTGCCCTTCGAAGCCCGAGATGCCGTGACCGATGTAGATCGGATCGGGCAACTGCGGCGAGCGGATGGTGACGTAGTTCGCTTCGTCCTCCTCCACCGCGCCCTCGATCAGGTTGACCGAGCCGATGAACTCGGCGGCGAAGCGGCTGGTCGGCTGCTCGTAGATTTCATCCGGCGTGCCGACCTGGCGGATCCAGCCCTGGTCCATCAGCGCGATGCGGGTGGCCATCGTCATCGCCTCTTCCTGGTCGTGGGTGACCATCACGCAGGTCACGCCCGACTTCTCGATGATGCTGACCAGCTCCAGTTGCATCTSCGAGCGCAGCTTCTTGTCCAGCGCGCCCATCGGTTCGTCCAGCAGCAGCAGCTTCGGTCCTTTCGCCAGCGACCGCGCCAGCGCCACGCGCTGCTGCTGGCCGCCGGAAAGCTGGTGCGGCTTGCGCTTGGCCAGCTTGCCCAGTTGCACCAGCGCCAGCATCTCCTCGACGCGCTTCTTGATCGCCTCCCTGGACAGGCCGTCCTGCTTCAGGYCGAAGGCGATGTTCTGCTCCACCGTCATGTGCGGGAACAGCGCGTAGGACTGGAACATCATGTTGAGCGGCCGCTCGTAGGGCGGCAGGTCGTTGAGCAACTGGCCGTCAAGGAAGATCTTGCCGGAGGTCGGCTTCTCGAACCCGGCCAGGCAGCGGAGCAGCGTCGATTTGCCGCTGCCCGAGCCTCCCAGCAGCGCGAAGATCTCGCCCTTGCGGATGGTCAGGTTGGTGTCGTCGACCGCGACGAAGCCGTCGAACTCCTTGCGGACGTCGACGATGCGCAGGTACTCCTGCGCGTTCGCCTTGCCGTTCTGTGCCGCGCCGTTGCCCTGTTCTGCCGCCATGGAGATCCCCTGGTCGCCGGGCTGCCTGGGCGCCGGCATGGATGTGGGTATGAGCGATCACACAAGGCCGGGACGGCGTCTGTCCGTCCCGGCCAGGGCRTTTACTTGCCGGTCTTCAGTTCCGTCCAGATCCGCGTGTACTGGCGATCGACCTCGGGCGTGATGATGGCGAAGGTGAACAGCTTCGCTTCGACGTCCGGCGTCGGGTAGATCGTGGGATCTCCGGTGATCGACGTGTCCATCAGCGCCTTCGCCTTCGGGATGGCATTCGGATAGCTGATGAAGTTGGAGTTGTTGGCCATCACCTGCGGGTCGAGCAGGTTGTTGATGAAGGCGTAGGCCTCGTCGACGTGCTTGGCGTCCTTCGGGATGGCCAGCATGTCGAACCATTGCGGGGCGCCTTCCTTCGGGATCGCATACGCGATGTTGACGCCGTTCTTGGCTTCCACCGCGCGATCGCGCGCCTGGATGATGTCGCCCGACCAGCCGACGACCAGGCAGGTGTCGCCGTTGGCCATGGCATCGATGTACTGCGAGGAATGGAAGTTGGTGATGTACGGGCGGATGGTCTTCAGCAGTGCGGCGGCCTTGTCGATCACCGCAGGATCCTGGCTGTTTGGGTCCTCGCCCAGGTAGTTCAGGGCGATCGGGATGATTTCCGACGGCGTGTCGAGGAAGGTCACGCCGCAATCCTTCAGCTTGCTGATGTTCTCCGGCTTGAAGACGATGTCCAGGCTGTTGGCGACATCGGTGCTGCCGAACGCGGCCTTGACCTTGTCGACGTTGTAGCCGATGCCGGTGGTGCCCCACATGTAGGGGATGGCGTACTGGTTGCCGGGGTCCTGGTTCTCCAGCCGCTTCATGATGGCCGGGTCCAGGTTGGCGTAGTTGGGGATCTTGCTCTTGTCCAGCGGCAGGAACACGCCGGCCTGGATCTGCCGCCCGAGGAAGTTCATCGTCGGCACCACCACGTCGTAGCCGCTGCTGCCCGCCAGCAGCTTGGTTTCCAGTACTTCGTTGCTGTCGAACACGTCGTAGGTCACCTTGATGCCGGTGGCCTTCTCGAAGTTGGGGATGGTGTCCTCGGCGATGTAGTCGGACCAGTTGTAGACGTTGACCTGCTTGGCGCCGCCGGTGTCGGCGCCGCCGTCGCTGCCGGATTTTCCGCCGCAAGCGGCAAGGGTACAGAGGGCCAGGGTGGTTGCCAGTACGCGCAGTTTCATCAATCTCTCTCCATTCGGCCCGCGAGGGCGGCTTGATGTGGTCCCGGACCGGCCTGGGCCGCCGCGGGCGTGCTGTCATTGCAATGGCGTGTTCCGTGCCGTCCCGCTCCCCTACCCCCTCCCTGTGGCGTCGCCGGCTTGCACGGGCGATGCCACGATGACAAAGGGCGCGTCCTTGCCGGCACGCGCCCGTGGTGTTTCAGCGTCCGGTCTTCAGCTCCGTCCAGATGCGCGTGTACTGGCGATCCACATCCGGCGGCAGGACCGCGAAGGTGAACAGCTTCGCGTCGACGTCGGCGGGCGGGTAGATCGTCGGATCGTCCGCGATCGCCTTGTCGACCATCGGCTTCGACGACGGCACCGGATTGGGATACGTCACGAAGTTGGTGTTCGCCGCAGCGACCTTCGGGTCCAGCAGGTAGTTGATGAAGGCGTAGGCGCTGTCGACGTTCTTCGCATCCTTCGGGATGGCCAGCATGTCGAACCACTGCGGCGCGCCTTCCTTCGGGATGGAGTACGCCACGTTGACCCCGTTGCCCGACTCCGCCGCGCGATCACGCGCCTGGATGATGTCGCCGGACCAGCCCACCACCAGGCAGACATCGCCGTTGGCCAGGTCGTTGATGTACGAGGACGAATGGAAGTTGCGGATGTACGGGCGGATCGACTTCAGCAGCGCCGCGGCCTTGTCGATCACCTTTGGATCGAAGCTGTGCGGATCCTCGCCCAGGTAGTTCAGCGCGATCGGGATCAGCTCCGACGGCGTATCCAGCACGGTGATCCCGCAGTCCTTCAGCTTGGCCGCGTTCTCCGGCTTGAACACCACGTCCCAGCTGCCGGTGACGGCGGTGTCGCCGAAGATGGCCTTGATCTTGTCGACGTTGTAGCCGATGCCACTGGTGCCCCACAGGTACGGCACCGCGAACTGGTTGCCCGGATCCTGCAGCGCGATCCGCTCGAGCATCTTGGGGTCGACGTTCTTCAGGTTCGGGATCCTGCTCTTGTCCAGCGGCAGGAACACGCCGGCCTGGATCTGGCGACCCAGGAAGCTCAGCGACGGCACCACCACGTCGTAGCCACTGCTGCCGGCCAGCAGCTTGGTCTCGACCATCTCGTCGCTGTCGAACACGTCGTAGGTGACCCTGATGCCCGACTGCTGCTCGAAGTTCGGGATCGTGTCCTCGGCGATGTAGTCGGACCAGTTGTAGACATTGAGCACCTTCGACGGCGCACCGTCGGCGGCCTTGTCATCCTTGCCACCACAGGCGGCCAGCACGGCGGCAGCCAGCATGACGGTGAGGGCTTTGAGCTTCATCGGGGTCTCCATGGAACAGGAACGGGGGATGGGAACCATCATACGCCCGCGATGCGAGGGCATGACGCAGCGCACGGGCCGCTTCGATGACCTCACATGCCCAGGTCCGTCGCGGTGTCGTTGAGCGCCTTCCACGTCTTGTCGAACAGTTCGTCCACCTGCGCACGGGTGATGATCAACGGCGGCGAGAGCAGCATGGCGTCCCAGGTCGCGCGCAGGATCAGCCCATGCTTCAACGCGTGGTCGCGGCAACGCGGACCGACGGTGCCCCGCTCGGGGAAGAAGGCGCGCTTCTTCTTGTCCGGCACCAGTTCCAGCGCGCCCACCATGCCGGCGATGCGCGCCTGTCCGACCAGGCGGTGCTCGCCCAGTTCCGCCCAGCGCTGGGCCAGGTAGGGCGCGGTGTCGGTCTTCGCGGTTTCGACGATCTTCTCGTCCTGCAGGATGCGGATGTTCTCGAGTGCCACTGCCGCGCACACCGGGTGGCCCGAGTAGGTGGCGCCATGCGCCAGCTCGCCGCCCCGCTCCTTCAGCACGCTGGCCACGCGATCGTTGAACATCGCCGCACCGAGCGGGATGTAGCCGGACGTGATGCCCTTGGCCACCGGCATGATGTCGGGCTGGAAACCGAAATACTGCGAGCCGAACCACTCGCCCGTGCGCCCGAAACCACAGATCACCTCGTCGGCCACCAGCAGTACGTCGTACTGGCGGCAGATACGTTCGATCTCCGGCCAATAGGTCTTCGGCGGGATGTAGACGCCGATCGCGCCCATGATGGGTTCGCCGATGAACGCGGCCACGCGCTCGGGCCCCAGTTCCAGGATCTTCTGCTCCAGCCGGCGTGCGGCGACCAGGCCGTACTCGTCTTCGGACAGGTCGCCGCCGTCGGCGAACCAGAACGGCGGATCGATGTGGTGGATGTCGGGGATCGGCAGGCCACCCTGCTTGTGCATGCCCTTCATGCCACCGAGGCTGGCGCCGGCCATCGTGGTGCCGTGGTAACCATCGTGGCGGCCGATGAAGATGTTCTTCGCCGGCTGGTCCTGCACCGCCCAGAAGTGGCGGACCATGCGCAGGATGGTGTCGTTCGCCTCGGAACCGGAATTGACGAAGAAGGAATGGTTGAGGTCGCCCGGCGCGAGTTCCGCCAGCTTCGCTGCCAGTTCGATCGTCGGCTCGGTTGTGCACTGGAAGAAGCTGTTGTAGTAGGCGAGCTGCGTCATCTGCTTCGATGCCACCTCGCCCAGTTCCTTGCGCCCGTAGCCGATGTTGACGCACCACAGCCCGGCGAAGGCATCGAGCAGCTTGTTGCCGTCGGCATCCCAGACGTAGCAGCCGTCGCCCTTGGTGAGGATGCGCGTGCCCCGCTTCGCCAGCGCGGCATTGTCGTTGAACGGATGCAGGTGGTGCTCGGCGTCGAGCCTCTGCAGGGTGCGGGTGTCGAGTTGGGTCATAAGGGCTCCGTGATATCGAGCCCCTCTCCCACCGGCGACCAAAGGAAGTCCCTGTGGGAGAGAGGTGTTGGGGTGAGGGTCCGGCGGAATCATCAGTGGTGAACCATCCCGATTCCGCCGCACCCTCATCCTGCGCTTCGCGCCACCTTCTCCCGGAGGAAGAAGGGAACAACAGTCAGACGTTCAACAACAGGAATTCCCGCTCCCACGAACTGATCACGCGGAAGAAGGTCTCGTATTCCTTGCGCTTGACCGATACGTACGCACGCACGAAGCGCGCGCCCATCAGCTCCTGCAGCGCCTTGCAGCCTTCGAGTTCGTCCAGCGCCTCGCCCAGCGAGCGCGGCAGTTCGAACCCGATGTCCTGCGCGCTGCTGGCCAGCGGCTCGGTCGGCTTGAGTTGCTCACGGATGCCCAGCAGGCCGCAGGCCAGCGTCGCGGCCATCGCGAGATAGGGATTGGCATCGGAGCCGGCGAAACGACTCTCCACGCRCATGTTCTCCGGTGTGTCCATCGGCACCCGCAGGCCGCAGGTACGGTTGTCGTACCCCCACTGCACGTTGATCGGCGCCACCTGCCCCAGCGCCAGCCGCCGATACGAATTGACGTTGGGGCCGAAGAACGCCATCGCCATGGGCACGTACTTCTGCAGCCCCGCCAGGTAATGGCCGAACAGCTTGCTTCCCTTGCCCTCCGTCTTGCCCGTGAACACATTGCGGCCCGTCTTCACGTCGACCAGGCTCTGGTGGATGTGCATGGCGCTGCCGGGCTCGTTCTCCATCGGCTTGGCCAGGAAGGTGGCGTACACGCCATGGCGCATCGCCGCCTCGCGCATCGTGCGCTTGAACAGGAACACCTGGTCGGCGCGCGACAACGCATCGTCATGGGTGAAGTTCACCTCGAGCTGGGCGGCGCCGGATTCGTGGATCAGCGTGTCCACGTCCAGTTCCATGGCGTCGCAGTAGTCGTACATCAGGTCGAGGATCGGGTCGAACTCRTTGACCGCATCGATGGAATACGACTGCCGTGCGGTCTCCGGGCGACCCGAGCGGCCGGCGGGCGGCAGCAGCGGGAAATCGGGGTCGGTGTTCTTCTGCACCAGGAAGAATTCCAGTTCCGGCGCGACGACCGGGCGCAGGCCTTCTTTCTCGTACGCGGCCAGCACGCGGCGCAACACGTTGCGTGGCGCCAGGTCATGCGGCTTGCCGTCCTTGGTGTGGCAGTCGTGGATGACCTGAGCGGTGGGGTCGGTCGCCCACGGCACCATCCGCACGGTATCAGGGTCCGGCCGCAGGAACATGTCCGAATCCGACGGCGACGTCAGGTCGTAATAGTCGTCCGGATAGTCGCCGGTGACGGTGGTGGCGAAAATGCCTTCCGGCAGGCGCGTGCCGTAGTCGTGGCTGAACTTGTCGGCCGGAATGATCTTGCCTCGTGCGATGCCGGTGATGTCCGGCACCAGGCACTCGACCTCGGTGATGCTGCGTTCCTTCAGCCAGCGGCGCAATGAACTGTCGGCCGGCTCGGGCGCGGCAGGCTTCTTTCGGGGGTTCGGCTTCTTCTGGCTCATGGTGTCGGTGCGATCGGTAAGGGAGAGGAACGGCCGCCTTGCACGCCGGTGGGCTACGCCACCACGTCGTGGCGTGCGCTCCCTCTCCATGGCGGGGGATGCCGCCGCTTCATGCCACCGCCCCGCGCCGGGCCGCACGGGCACGGCAGGCATCGCCGAAAGCGCGGAAGATCGCGAGATAGAACGGGTTTTCCGTCACCTTCCATTCCGGATGCCACTGCACCGCCAGCATGAAGGCGGAGCCGTCATGCCGGAACGCTTCGATCAGGCCGTCGGGTGCCTTCGCCTCGACCACCAGGCCGTCGCCCAGCCGACGCACACCCTGGCCGTGCAACGAGTTCACGCTGGCGTGCGTCACCCCGGACAGCTTGGCCAGCAGGCCACCCGGCACCAGCGCGATGTCGTGCGCCGGCCCGTACTGCACGTCCAGGGGATCGTCCTTGTTTTCGCGATGGTCCATGAGGCCTGGCTGCTCGTGTACCTTCTGGTACAGCGTGCCGCCGAAAGCGACATTGGCCTCCTGGAAGCCGCGGCAGATCGCCAGCACGGGCACCCCCACCTCGATGGCGAGCGGGATCAGCGGCAGATTGGTCGCGTCGCGACGGGGATCCAGCAGGTTGCCTTCATAACTGGATTCGTCGCTGTAATGGTGCGGCTCGATGTTACTGACGGCGCCGGTCAGCAGCAGGCCATCGAGGCTGTCGAGCACCTGGCGCAGCGGCAGTACGGGGTCCAGCGTCGGGATCAGCAGCGGCAGGCAGCCCGCCCCGTCGACCAC
>NZ_JBGFFG010000142.1:0-7724 GCF_056175765.1 Pseudoxanthomonas sp. LjRoot204_2
CTATTTCAACCGGTCGGCGTCGAACCTGTTCCGAGTGAGCCCGGAAGCGGCCGCGCGCCGCGCGCCGCCGGTGCGACCGTTCGCCCAAGGGCCATACGAAGCGCTGCACCGCCATCATCGCGACGTGGTGCAGGTCAGCAAGGCGACCGCTGCGAGCAGCGTGCTGCCGCGGCGCGTACGCATCACCCATACCGTGAGCGTGAAGCCGGATGCCGTACCCGCAGGCGAGACCATCCGCGCCTGGCTGCCGTACCCGCGCGCCATCGCGGGGCAGCAGGAGGCGATCGCATTGGTCGCCAGCCAGCCCGCGCGCCCGCAGATCGCGCCCGAACGCGCGCTGCAACGCACCGCCTACCTCGAGCAGCCTGCCCTCGCGGGACAGCCGACCACGTTCTCGGTGACATACGAGGTCACCGTGCATGCACGCCGCGTGGCGATCGATCCCGAGCGGGTGGAGCCCGTGACCGCCACGCCGGCGCTGGCGCCGTTCCTCGCCGAGCGGTCGCCGCACGTGGTCTTCAGCGATGACCTTCGTCGCTTCAGCGAGCAGGTCGTGGGTGACGAGAGGAATCCTTACCGCGTCGCGCAGAAGCTGTTCGCGGCCGTGGACCGTATTCCCTGGGCCGGCGCGCGCGAATACTCCACGATCAGCAACATCAGCGACTACGCGTTTCGCGCCGGCCATGCCGACTGCGGCCAGCAGACGCTGCTGCTGATCACGCTGCTGCKCATGAACGGCATTCCCGCGCGCTGGCAGTCGGGGTGGGCGTACTCCGAAGACGTGGAAGGCCACGACACCATGCACGACTGGGGCGCGCTGTACCTGGCGCCCTACGGCTGGGTACCCATGGACGTGACCACCGGCCAGCTGGCTTCGGACGATCCGGCGCTGCGCTGGTTCTACCTGGGCGGCCTGGACGCCTACCGCGTCGCCTTCAACGACGACTACTCGCGCGAGTTCATCCCCGCCAAGCAGCACGCCCGGTCCGAGACCGTGGACCTGCAGCGCGGGGAAGTGGAGTGGCGGGGCGGGAACCTCTACTTCGACCAGTGGGATTACCAGTTCGAATGGACCGTGCTGCCCCGGGACGGGCGCGGCTGACGAAACACACCACCACACGATTCACCACCATCTTTAGCAGGAGAGAGCGGGGATGAAAGGCAAGGTTCTGAAGAAGGCGGCACTGGGCATGGCGCTGGGTGCCTGCCTGGCGTCGATGGCGCCGCTGGCGATGGCGCAGAGCGCGACGGGCGCGGTCGCGGGCCGTGCGAACGCGGGCGACCAGATCACGATCACCAATACCGCCACCGGCGCGACGCGCTCGGTGACCGTGGGCGGCGATGGCGGCTACCGCCTTGCCCAGTTGCCGGTCGGCGACTACCAGTTGCAGGTCAAGCGCGCCGGCCAGGACGTGGGCGATGGCGTGGCGGTCAATGTCTCGCTGGGCGGGACCACCACCGTCAACCTGGGCGGCGACGGCGCCGTGGTGAACCTCAACGCGATACAGGTGGTCGGTTCGCGCGTGGTCAATCGCGTGGACGTGCGGTCCACGGAGTCCGCGACCAACATCAACCGCCAGGAGCTGGCACGCCTGCCGGTCGACCAGAGCCTGAGCTCCGTCGCCTTGCTTGCGCCGGGCGTCGTCAATTCGGGCGCGACGTTCGGCGGCCTGTCCTTCGGGGGTTCCTCGGTCGCCGAGAACGCCATCTACATCAACGGACTCAATGTCACCGATCCGTACCGCCGCCAGGGCTTCTCGTCGGTGCCGTTCGGCTTCTACGAAGAGGTCCAGGTCAAGACGGGCGGCTACTCGGCGGAATTCGGGCGCAGCACCGGCGGCGTCATCAATGCGGTCACGCGATCGGGCAGCAACGAATTCCAGGCCGGTGCGGAGCTGACGCTCGAGCCCTCCGCATGGGAAGCCTCGAAGGAAGACCACTTTCATCGCGATGGCACGCTGGACGAGCGCAACCGCACCAGCCGCGACACGAGTCCGTTCTACAAGGCCAACGTGTGGGCATCCGGCGCGATCGTGAAGGACCGCCTGTTCTTCTTCGCGATGTACGAGATGCGCGACAGCCAGCCCAAGGACATCGACACGATCGAGGCCTGGAAGACCAAGAGCAACAATGATTTCTGGGGCGCCAAGCTGGACTGGCGGATCAACGATGACCACGCGCTGGAATTGCTCGCCTTCTCCGACAAGGCGGACTCGGAAACCACCAAGTACGGCTACACGTGGGACACCGGCATGCTGGGCAACTGGCGGGGCGGCAGTACCGCGGGTTCCGGCGGCGATAACTGGTCGTTGACGTACACGGGACACTTCGGGGACAACTTCACCGCCAAGGCGATGTACGGCGTTAACGAGCGCAGTGCCCTCAGCGGTACGCCGCTCGACGCCGACTGCAGCATCGTCACCCGGTCCGGCAGCTACACGACCCGCTTCGGGGCGGAGACAATCCCCGAGGGTTGCCACCCGACCGACACCAGCATCAGCAGCCGTTACGACAAGCGCGAAGCGGCGCGCCTGGATTTCGAATGGACGCTGGGCGATCACCTGCTGCGCTTCGGCCTGGACCAGGAGATCATGGATTCGGACAGCTCGGTGGTCTACCCGGGCGACGGCGTCAGCTACCAGGCGCAGGCCGCGAATGCCGGCGCCGTGCTGCCCAACGGTGCGCTGGTGCCGGCAGGCGTCACCCGCATCATCGACGCGCGCCGCTACATCACGGGCTCTCCCGTCACCACCGAGGCACAGGCGTTCTATGTGGAGGACAACTGGAGCGTCACGCCCAACCTGCTGCTGAACCTGGGCCTGCGTTTCGACAAGTTCCACAACAAGCTCGCCTCCGGCGCCACTTTCGCCAAGGCCGACTTCTCGGACATGATGGCGCCGCGCGTCGGCTTCAGCTGGGACATGAAGGGCGACGGTACGACCAAGCTCTTCGGCAACGCCGGTCGTTACTACATTCCGCTCACCAACAAGCTGACCGACTACTTCGGTGGCGGCACCACGGACGAGCACACCTACTACGTGCTCAATGGCTGGATCCAGCAGACGCACCCGGTCACCGGTGCGACGTACCTGGTCCCGGACCTGGGGCCGCAGATCGGTCCGGTGAACACGGATGGCAACGCGCCTGCGCCGGACGATGTGCGCACCGCCGTCGCCAAGGACCTCAAGCAGGTCTTCCAGGACGAGTACATCCTCGGTTTCCAGCAGGCGATCAACCAGGCCTGGTCGTACGGCGTCAATGCGACGTATCGCAAGGTCACCCGGGCGGTGGAGGATGCGCGCATCAACCACGTCGCGGGTTGCCCGTGGTACTCCGGCGACTGGCCGATCATCAATCCGGGCGAGAGCACCACCCTGTGGTGTCCCGATACCGACGACTGGGTGCAGTTCGATTCCTCGCAGGACGGCTACATCGCCAGCGGCAGCGGCAACATCATGGGCTACAAGAAGCCCCGCCGGACCTACAAGGCGGTGGAATTCCAGCTGGACCGCGCGTGGGACGACAAGTGGGCGTTCAACGCCAGCTACCTGTGGTCGAAGTCCGAGGGCAACATCGAAGGGCCGGTCAATTCGGACACCGGCTACGCGGATACCAACCTGGTGCAGTACTACGATCATCCGGCGGTCAACGAGCGCTATGGCGTGCTGTTCAACGACTTCCGCCACCAGATCAAGCTGCGCGGCAGTTACAAGTTGAACGAGCAGTGGAGCTTCGGCGCCACGCTCTCAACGCGGTCCGGTGGGCCGATCACGGCGTTCGGCGTGGTGTGGCCTGACGACAACCGTGCGGCGGGCGGCCCCGGCGAGTTCAGCGGCGGTGGCTCGGGCTGGCTGTGCTATTCGTCGCCCACGAACAACTGCGCCAACTGGGCGACGCGCCAGCTGACGTATTCGGAGCGCGGCGCATTCGGCCGCATGCCGTGGGTCACCGACGTGGGTGCGAACGTCACCTGGACGCTGCCGGTGGAGGGCATCGACCTGAAGGCCCGGCTGTCCGTGTACAACCTGTTCAACAACCAGACCGTCATCAACGTGCACTCGCGTTACGAGGCGCAGCCTGGCGTGCAGCTTCCGCACTTCGGCCAGGGAACGGTCTGGCAGGCGCCGCGCTACACCCAGCTCGTGGTGACCTGGACGTTCTGACCGCACAGCGCATGCGATCTGGCGTGTGTCTCTCCCGTGGCCTGCCGTTCGCGGCAGGCCTTTTCTTTTCCGTGCCGTGCTATTCCTATGCACGGCTGCTTCCCGAGGTGTCTCCCATGACGAAGCGCGTCACGTTCGCGTGCAGAACCGCCCTCCTGGCCGCGTTGGTCCTCGTCCTCGGCGCCTGCGCCCATTCCGGCCCGCGCAATCCGCTCGCCACATGGGTGCCGTCGAAGAATTTCGACGAGCGCCGACCTGTGGTGATCGTGCTGCACTACACGGAACAGGATTCGGTGGAACAGTCGCTGGATACCCTGCGCAGCCGCAACAGCGGGGGACGCGTGAGTTCCCACTACCTGCTCGGCAAGGACGGCAAGGTCTATCAGCTGGTGAGCGATACCCGACGCGCCTGGCATGCCGGTGCGGGTCGCTGGGGCGCGATCACCGACGTCAACAATGCGTCGATCGGCATCGAGATCGACAACGACGGCAAGAGCCCGTTTCCCGATGCGCAGATCGACAGCCTGATCGTGCTTCTGCGCGACCTGACCACGCGCCTGCGCATTCCCCCCACGCAGGTCATCGGCCATTCTGACCTGGCGCCGTCGCGAAAGATCGATCCTGGCCCGCTGTTCCCATGGAAGCGCCTGCACGACGCCGGTTTCGGCCTGTGGCCCGCGGCCGGTGCGGGCGAACCGCCGCCCGGTTTCGACCCCTGGCTGGCGCTGCAGGCCATCGGCTATTCCATCGACAACCGGGGCGACACCGTGCGCGCCTTCCATCATCGCTTCCGCGGCATGGAGGGCAGCGAACTCGACGCCGAAGACCTGCGCATCCTGCACGCATTGACCTCCACCGCCACGCCGCTGCCCCAATGAACAGGAATATTCAAGTCAGTTTTTTCGCTGATCAAGAATAATTTATTGACTCATCGCGGGGCGCGTGCTACACCGCCATGAAAGGGGTTTTCGTGTTGTCCCGCCGGAGAATGTTCGGATCCGGCAACGCAGTAACCGGCGGGGTGCCGGCGCAGTAACCGAACCAACAGGCAATGCCTGCGCTGCGTCGCCGGAACCGGACGCGCCGGGTGGCACGCATGGGGATCCATACGCGCGGGGAATGACGGCAACAGCGCGGCGATGCGCCCGGACAGGGCGGGGCCGTGCGCCATTTCCCCGGGCGGCGTGCACCACGCACCGCAGGCATCGTATCGGCCACGTATCGCCGCGTTCTTACCTCCAGGAGATTCCGCATGCCCTCTCGCTCCCGCACGCTCACGCCCCGCCATCTCGCCGTCGCCATCGTGCTGGGGCTCGCCGTACCCGGCGTGGGACTCGCGCAGGAGGCGGCATCTGCGACGCAGGGCGAGGCACGCACGCTGGAAACCGTTTCCGTCACCGGCTCGCGCATCAAGCGGACCGACGTCGAGGCGGCGCTGCCCATCACCATCATCCAGAAGGCGGAGATCGAAGCCCAGGGCATCACCTCCGCCGAACAGCTGCTGCAGTTCCTCAACATCGCCAGCAACGGCTCGGACAGCCTGGCGGCGAACGCCGGCATCGCGCCGGCCGACCTGCGCGGCAACAACGGCGTTTCCGGCGCCAACCTGCGCGGCCAGGGCGCCGATGCCACGCTGGTGCTGTTGAACGGTCGCCGCGTCGCGACGCACGGCCTGCGTGGCCAGGCAGTCGACCTCAACTCGATCCCCTTCGCCGCGATCGACCGGGTGGAAGTGCTGCGCGATGGCGCCTCGGCGGTCTACGGTACCGATGCGATCGGCGGCGTCATCAATTTCATCACCCGCAGCGACTACCGCGGCATCACGCTCAATGCCGGCGTCGACGTCACCCAGGAGGGCGGCGGCAACGTCTACACCGCCAGCGTACTCGGCGGGTGGGGCGACATCGATGCCGACGGGTGGAACGCGTGGGGCACCCTGAACTACCGCAAGAACGAGATCCTGCTCGGCACCGACCGCGATTTCTCCAACACCTTCCAGCCCGAGCGTGGCCTGTCGCCGGATACGCGCGGCACGCCCTTCGCCACCGTGTCGAACATCGCCGGCGGCCYCATCAACGGCACGCTGGTGAATCCGGCCGGTGGTCCCAACCAGGCGCTGGTCAACACGCTCAACCTGCCGGGTGGGCCCGGATGCGAGGCCGGCGGCGACATGATGGGGCCGTACGCCTACCAGCTGTGGGGCGTCGCCAATTCGCGCTATGCGTGCGCCTGGGATTACCCGGCCGCGCAGGTCATGCAGCAGCCGCAGGAGAGCCTGCAGGCGCTGGGCCGGGCCAGCTTCAAGATCAGCGACAATCACCAGTTCTACGTCGAAGCGATGGGCTCGCGGACCGAATCCAACCGCCAGTTCGAAGCCCAGCAGATCACGTCGAGCGCCTCGACGGCGGCATCGGCGCTCGGCCCGAGCACGTGGTTCCCGTACCTGCCCAACGATGCGCAGGCGCTGGCCACCTACAACATGATCTACAACGCGCTGGCCAACTACTTCGGCACGGCCAACCTCGTGTACGGCAACCGCATCGCCTACCGCTGGCGCTGCGAGGTCTGCGGGCCCCGCCAGATCGAGACGACCACCAAGGCATACCGCCTGCTGGCGGGCGTCGAGGGCAGCATCGGCACGTGGGACTACGACGTTGGGCTGTCGCGCGCCTCCAGCGAGGCCGAATCGGTCCTCGGCACGGGCTACTACTTCACTCCCGCCTTCAAGGCCGCGCTGGGCAGCGGCATGCTCAACCCCTTCCTGATGCCCGGGCAGGAGCAGCGCGCCGAAGGCATCGCGATGCTGCAGGCCGCGTCGGCGGCGGGCACGCGCCTGTACGGCGGCGAGTCCACGGTCACCACGCTGGACGCTGCGTTCTCCGGCGGCCTGGGCTTCAACCTCTGGGGCGGCGAAGTCCAGGCGGCGGTCGGCATCGACCTGCGCCGCGAGGAGTTCGAGTTCGGCTCGGTCGAAGAAGGCATCACGCTGGACAACAGCTACATCTTCGGCGCGCCGTTCGATGCGGCGAACAACATGCCGAAGGTGACGCGCGACGTGAAAGCGGTCTATGCGGAAGCCTTCCTGCCGGTCGTCGACAGCCTGGAGCTGAGCCTGGCCGTGCGCCGTGACGATTACGACGGTTTCGGCAGCACGGTGAACCCGAAGTACTCCTTCAAGTGGCAGCCGATCGATGCGCTGGCGTTCCGCGGCGCGTACAGCACCGGCTTCAAGGTGCCCGAGTTCACCAAGCTCTTCAGCGGCGTCACCGAAAGTCCTTACACGGGCTTCGATCTGGCCGACCCGGCCAGCTGCCCCGGCGGCGCGGCCAACCCGGCCGTGCCCGGTTGCGAAGCGATCCAGCCGGACATCCTGACCGGCGGCAAGTCCGACCTGAAACCCGAGGAGTCCAAGCAGAAGAGCTTCGGTCTGGTGTTCGCGCCGACCGGCAACTTCAACATGAGCCTGGACTGGTGGGAGATCGAGCGGACCAACACGATCCGCGTGCCCAACCAGGCGACGCTGATCGCCAACTACGACCTGTTCACGGCCAACTGGATCCG
>NZ_JBGFFG010000143.1:0-7720 GCF_056175765.1 Pseudoxanthomonas sp. LjRoot204_2
CATCAATGCTCCGGACATCGGGTACTGGATGACTGGCTATCTCGTCATGGCAGCTCTTGAGCAGGGACAACTCGAACGCGCCGCTGATGGGTGCCGCATGGCATTAATGTGCGAAGACACTCAAGAGGACCCGGCATGCATCCTGGAGTCGGGTGTAGCCGCGGCCTTGGAGGTCGACGACCTTGAGCTGGCGGTGAAAGTGTTGGCAGCACTCACCCATCGCGATTCGCTTACTTTCAATGACCTGTCCGATGCTGCCCCAGACGCCTACAACGAGTCCATGTACGAGGGGAGGATTGAGTATGGACTGCTTGCTCTTCTCGTCGGATTGAATGAAGAGCGGTATCCCCTTACGCCCTTGCTGTGCCGGTATGCCTCCGCGATAAAAACCCAGCAGGGGGATAACGTGCTTGCAGTGCCCGTATCCGACGTCGTCGGACACGTGGTTGTGCCCGAAATGGGCGTTGGCCCTTGGAGTGTCAACACAGATGGAGACGTGCAACTCGCTGTCGCACGCTACATCGCCCGCGAACCTGATCGATTGAGAAGATTGAACAGGGCGCTGGAACTACGCCCTAAACTGCACTGAGCGGSGAATTAAGAAAGGGGCCAGTCAGGCCCCTTTGTTGTTGCATAGTTCGTTCGCGATCAGTCTTCCGCGTCAGGATCAGGGGTGAACTCGGAAGGTTCCGGCTTATGTTCTTTGGCCAGTGCTTCGGCGGCTTCGACCTCGCCCTTCGCGTGATGCAGGAGGTATCGCCCCCATTCGCCTGCATGCTGCAGTCTGTCGTAGGTCTCACCCGACAGATCGAACCCATGCTGTTCTTCGAGATTCTTCCAGACCGTTCCGGTGGCGTCCGCAAGTGGCTCGGATGATGCAGGGTCCCATTTGGTTGGAACCTGACGCACGGGATCAACTTCGTCATCCGTGTAGATGATGTAGATGTCGGACTTCCTGCCCCGCCCGAAGTCGCGAAGGTCAACGTTGATCTGCACGGTCTCGCTATCGATGGACAGGCCGGTGTTGTTCGGGCTGCCGTCCGGCAGAGTGGTCAGTGGTGTCGGATTACTCATTGCGCCTCCTGGCTGTTGGGTGGTGCGGTGGTGGATCTGAGCTTACACAAGAGCTGCTTGCCCGCCTCCGTGGCATACCAGCCATCGGAGATGCCGGAGCTGGTGTAGCGGAAATGGGCCAGGCCCAGCTTCTGCAGGCGGTTGCCCAGGCGGCCGCCGATGCGTCCTGCCGCCTGGGGCCGCCACCGGCGTCCGATCGGCTGTTTGATGGCGCCGCTGCTGGCCAGCAGATGCGCCAGGCCAGAGGACAGCGGGCCCGGGGTGCGGATCAGCTGACGCAGCGCTTCCAGGTCCAGCGCGGTGAGGTCATAGGTCGGCTCAGTCATGGGCGGTAGCATCCCCGTTCCAGAGCATCCATCCCCGAGGCGACAGCACCTCGCCGGTCTCGGCGTCGTGCCAGGTGGCGTCGGCGTGCAGGTAGTTCGCGCGACGAATCGCCGGRCCTCCCTCCGGCGTGTGGTCCACCAGCACCCAGAGGCCTGTCGTGCCTCCATCAGGCTTCTTCAGCCGCCGCGACGGCGGCTGGCTGGGACTGCACCAGGCCGGCCCTGAGGGCGCCCCCGGCGCGATCAGCTCGCCACGGGCGACCAGGTACATGACGATCGCAGCCGCTTCCAGCGGATCGCCATGACGCGCGTAGCGGCGCAGCTGGTCGGACAGCATCGCGTTGATGCCGCCTTGCTGCCATCCGCTGGGGCCATGGACGCGCTTGCGCGCCACGAACGCCTTCAGGCGAGCGCAGAACAGCTCTATGGCCATGTCGTCCGGATGCTCGGCCGGCGGTGGCGGCACGGCATCGAGCAGGCCCTGGAAGCGCGCATGCACGCGCTGGAGCGCCGCGGCCGCCGCGGCTGCACCCTCGCCGTCGAGCAGGGCTGTCTCAGCCTCTACGGCTTGCGCGAGCAGCTGGGAAGACGCCGGCAGCGCGGCGGCGCGCTGCTCTGCCCGGATGGCTCTGTGCTGTGCCAGGTTCAACAGCTGGGAATACGTCGGCGGGTCTTGGGCCAGTGTGCCATCGGGGTTGGGATGCCCCTGCAGATCTCCGTTGGCGAGGATGCGGGCGACTTCAGGCCAGATGCCCTGCTCCTTGGCCAGTTCGGCCAGGCGCTCGATGCGAACGGCATACCAGGCTTCGATCTGCTGCAGTCGCGACACCGCGCGATCGCGCTGCTGTTCCAGCGACTCCAGCCTGGGGTGGAGCTGAAGGAAGTCGACACCTAGGTCAAGCACGTCGTTGGCGAGGATGGTATCCATCCCAAACACCACCCGAAAGAGACTGCCTTGCTTGGCRATCTTGCGGAGCAGATCCACGACCTGCTGCAACTGCTCCAGATCGTTGCTATCCAGCCGCGGCTGATCTTCGTCCGCGTCGAACGGCATCCTGCCTTCTCCCAGTGCGTCCAGCACGTTGGAAAGCGCCATGCCCGCATCGATGTCGGCGGGCGTTGCGCGGGCCATCTTCAGGCCGGTGGATGTGGACACGTGCATCTCCTAACTCACAAGAGGGGGCTGTAGCGGGCTGATTCGGTACGGCGCCGTCCATAGCTGTTCATCGTCCAGGCGATCTCGCCGGCATACTGATCGCCGACATAGCTCGCGCGAATGCGATACCGGGCCACACTGCCGGGCGGCAGTGCGGCACGATGACGCAACAGGTGGCAGTCCTGGGTGCGGTAAAACGTCACACGTCCCGTGGGCGAGACCTTGCGGACGATCTGGCCGGGCAGGGGTTCGCCCTGGCCATGCCAATCCACTGTCCAGCGGGTGCCGGTAATGGGCTTCATGCCRGCGCCTGAGCCTGAGCCGAGCGTTGCGCGGCGTATTCCTGGGCCCAGCGCTCCGCATCTTCAGGCGTGCCGAGCTCGCCGGTGATCCGGCGGCGCATGCACATGCAGCTGCACTGACGCCGAGTGATCTCAACGGCGCCGGCGCGGACCGCCCGCGCACGCTTGGTCAGCGCGATATCGAAGTGCTCTTTCGCACTGCCAGGATGCTGAATCCACTTGTGCTGGACACCGATCGCCGTCGCCATCGCCAGCAGCTCAGCTTTGGTGGTGGCGATCATGTGGCACATGACCATGCGGCCGAAGTCGGCCCGCATGTTGTCGACGTACACCGTCACAGCACACTCCGTGGGAACTGCAGGTGTTCACTGCCATCGAGCATGCTGCCGGCCAGGGACTTGCCGATGCGGAACACATGCGCGGCCGTGGCCAGATCCTTGGGCGCGGCAGCTTCGCCGGCGGTGAAGCTGCCGTCGCGCTCCACCCAGCCGCCGATCCGACTCTTCTCGTAGCACAGGTCCAACGCAACGCCTGCGGCGTCTTTGGAGATCCATTCGCCCCACTGCTTGAACAGGAAGGCAACGCCCGCTTCGCGGCATTGATCACGCAGTGAGCGGACCCACTGAGGATGCATCGGTCGGGCCTGGTGGCCGCTCTCGCCGCCAGCGATCACCCAGTGGATGCCGCGCAAGCTCTCCAGGTGGTTGACCCCGCCGCGGCGTTCCATGTAGGTCCGGTAGTCCTCGCCCGCCGCCTGATGGGCGTAGGGCATCCATCGGAAATTCACCGGACCCATCAGCGGTTCCATCGACAGGAACCGCACGGAAGCGGGCAATGCCAGCAGCTTCGGGATATCGCGATCGGCTTCAGTCTGGTCGACGATCGTTGCACCGAGCCAGACGTGCTTGGGGAACCCGTTCTCCATCCATGACGCGGGCACCATCTTGTGCACCAGGCCAATACGCTTAGTGAGCAGCAGCCAGTCCAGGTTGGGCGTGGACTCGATGAGCGCGAACAGATCCTCTCGCCAGCTCGGATCGACCTCGTTGTCGAACACATCGGACAGTGACGCGCAGAAGATGCGCCGTTGCGCCCGCTCAGGCTTGCCCGTCTTGCATGCGGGACACCGCCCCCCTTCGATGCAGAGCCGTCCCTCGCCGCGCCACTGGCAGCTGGGGCATGCCACGAACAGCGTGTTGTTCCACTTCACCGGCTGGGCCCAGTTGCTCGGCGCTGTACGCCGGCGAGGCTGGCCAGCGCCCCACGCAACGCCGAAGCGTCGCGAGGGCGTGGACACTTCGGCATAGCAGTTTGCACAGGCCTTCGGGCTGATCTTCGTGCAGCCCATCCACCCGTTGAAGGTGCCATCGGCCCACTGGATTTTCGTCTCGACAGCCATTTCTAGCTCTCCCTGGGCGCATTGCGCTTGGCGATCCAGTCCCGCTTGGGGTCCTGCTGGTTATCCGCCTCTATCGCCACCATCAGGGCGACCAGGGCGTTGTACGTGTTCGGCGACTTGCCGCCGCCGGTCCCGGTGGTGCAGAACTCGACGCCGCTGCCAGGCGGGGCCGTCGTAGAGAAATAGATATCGCCATCGCCATCGAAGCCCACGCGAACGGCGTGGCGCGGGTCCATGTCGCCGATGCGGGCAACCTCCTGCGCCGCGGCGCGCTCCTGCGGCTCGGCATGCCTGCCAGCACCGCCGTACGYCACGGAGGCATGCCGCGTGATGACCTTCGCGAACTGCACCACCTCGGTGACCGTGAAGGCGTAGAAGGGCGCCCCCAGCTTGCAGGACTCGCCGGACTGGTATCCGACTCCCATCTGATGGGCCAGCCTGCAGACATCGCCCGCGAATGATCCGTCGTCCAGGTTCAGAGCCGGTACCGCACCACTGCTGCGAAGATCCAGATCTGCCTGGGCGGCGCCCTGGAAAGCGTAGTAGGCCGCTTTGAACAGGCGAGGCGCATGCCACTCCGGCTTGTGGATGAGCGTGTCCGGTCCGGGATAGTTKCGGACGAAGTAGCTTGTGAACGCGTCGCACGCGGCGTCATAGCCTGCGGGTGCTTCCCGGCGCCCGAGCCAGCAGACGATTGCCTCGGCGAGCGCGCCTGCGCCACACTCGTGCTTGCCATCGATCGAGCGGATGAACTGCGCCAGCTCGTCGACGTCCGGCGCCGGCGGGGTAGGGGCGTCGAGGAACAGCTGGTGCTCGCCCAGCGGCAAGCCAAGCGCGATGCCCGTTGGCTTYAGACGCGAGCTGCGTCCTCCGTCCTTGTCTTTGACGTTGGCCAGCGTGGCCACGGGAGAAGGGGTATTCGTGTCCATACGTACCTCGTTTACGCCGCAGCGCGGGTCAGGGGGATGAGTTCCGGGAACAGCTTTGCTCCCAGCTCGGTGAGCGTGGTGACGACGACCCGGCGGTCCTCGTTCGCCTTCGCGGACAGGGACGGGTCGACGATGTTGTCGATCTCCAGCCTCAGGACCGGCATGCCATCAGCGCCCAGGTGTTCCAGCTCCCGGCATGCATGTGCGTCAGCAAGGGTCATGGTGCCCATCCGCCACTGGCTGGGCCGTCCACCGTCGACGCCCTTGATGTTCCTGATATGGCTCTCGGGCTTGGCGTAGGTCGAGAAGATCCAGGTAACGCAGTCAACCTGTTCTGCCTTCGACCCTGTGTCGTAGACGTGCTGGAGGGCATCCTTGGAGGCCACCAGCAGTTTCGGTTCACCGCGCACGAGCAGTGTGCCGATGGCCAGGCGGATACTCATCCGCTCAACGGAGCCCGTCTTCCTGACTTCGTTGTAGCGCTCGGCCAGCCYGAAGAGCCGGGCGTTGCTGACCTCCGCCAACCACGCTTCGTGCTTGTGGCGTAGCTCGAATGCACTCACGGCGTTCTCATAGCTAAGGGTAGCTAGCGCCTGCCCGCGGGCGGACCAGTCTTTTACCAGGCTTGGTGTGGTGCGCGTGACGTCGTGGCCCCACTCTTTCACGACCGACACAACATCGGTGTGGAAGTCGTGAACAACGTGTTCGTAGTTGCGTAGTCTCAGCAGCCGCATCGACACCGGGCCCAGCTCCACGCCATCGTCATTGAACGTGACGGGATACATGGCCGCATAAGCGGGATCTCCCAGCCGTGCGTCATGCTCAGCGCTGGTGGGCTCGCAATAGACGGCCCAATCACTCTTCCCGCTCAGCACAAGCCGCAGCGGAACCCGACCGTTGGCGGCAGCCCATGCGGTGATGCTCTCGATCCTGCGCTGGTTGTCGCTGACCAGCCCGTACAGGAGCGTCATAGCCGTCTTTACATAGGCCTTGTGGGCAGGCGTACCCGCCTCCGGAATGGAGCGGTCACGCCGCCCCATCCTGGCGATCGCCATTGCACTGACGACAGCACGCAGGAGGGCGGGGCGGTCCTCGGAGATTCGGCCGGCTTCCGCTGCCTTCAGGATCTCAGCACGCAACGTGGCTTCTGCTTCATCGCGCGCAGCGACCCACGTTCTGGCCATCTTGAAGAGCTCGATGTAGGCCTGATACTGGCGCCTCTGCTTCCGCGAGCTCAGATAGTAGGTGAGGTCCGATGCGATGACCCGATCAAGCACCAACGTGTGACTGAGGACGGCGTCCTCCAGATACAGCTTTCCATTGCGTGTCTTGCGACGCACTTCTTTGTTGTAACCTCCATACACCAGCGGAACCTCAACGAACAAGCCGCGCTTGTCGGCCTGGACGCGCGACACCATCCCATCCTGGACAGAGCGGTCCAGATCGAACACCCGTTCCTTCTCGTACGTCCGTCCGTTGTAGCGCTCCTGCGTAGCGAAGGCGCCGGGCAGATACTCATCATTCATGCACCGGGCAGGAACCACAGCGACCGTAGAGCCGGGCGCGAGGAATGAGTTCTGTTCGCGACGCCATTCGGCGTAGTCCGGCCTCTCTTCACCGATCAAACGATCGTGGCTGCAAAGCTCCAGGAAGGCGTCCTGGAACGCCGGATCGAGCCAGTTCGCGAATGCGGGGATGGCACTATCTGCCAGTAGTCCCTGCGTGTCCCTGAGGCCCCACAGGGCGATAAGGACCTTCGCATATACGTCCAGCATGCCCATCTGGCGCCGCTGTGCCTTGGCATAGTTGAGATCTTCGCGCTTCAGTTCTTTCGGGGCTGAACCCCACCGGTGTTCCGAGAACGTGTCGATCATCTCGCGCTGATTCGGCATCAGCTGCTGCAAGTTGTCGAACAGCTCGGACTCGATCAGGTACAACCGATCACCGTCGCGGAGCAGGAGGCGGCTGCGCTTCGAGTCCTCGCTCATCTGGGAATTGAAGCGGTGGGTCGCGGCCTCCATCTTCGGATCGGTCGTCTTGACGAACTCCTTGAACGAACGACGAAACTTGACCACTACCATGCCGAGCGCGTACGGAATCATGCGATCGACAAGTGAGTTGTCTGCCAGAGCTGCGGACAGTTCTTCCGCCATCGTGTGATCCAGGCCATCAGGGCAACTTTCGACGTGCAGCGCACATTCCTCGTCGAACGCCAAGCAATCCTGGAGCACCCTGAGTTTTTCCCCGCGCGGCGCGGGTTCGCCTTCGCGGATCTGCATCACCTCGATTCCGTTTCCGACATAGACCTGCAGGTTCGCCGCGACTCGCTGCGCCACCTGCACACCCTCGGTCTGCGCTTTGGCGACAGCGAGCGCAACGTTGGCCTTCTCGGTGTGGAAGCCGGCAAGCTGCTTGGCTTGCATGCCCAAGGCGGTCGTATGCTTCTTCGTCCAGCTCGCTAGGGCCTTTGCCCGGTCTTGGACCTGTTCGGCGTACGCTTCGATCGCCTTGATCGTGTCCACGGTGGCAAGGGC